>JAGGZA010000145.1 GCA_021162265.1 Candidatus Aerophobota bacterium
CGTAGCTAAGAAAGAAAAAATAGAAAAATCTCAGTGCTTAAGAAAGCTGACAAGAATGGGTTTTGAAAGCTATATAGCAAGGTCCTATGAAAAAGGCGAGATAAGTTTAAGAGAAGCATCAGACCTTCTCGGTGTAAGTGTGTGGGAAGCAATTGATATTATGAAAAGTCTGGGTGTTAAGGGAAACATTGGAGCAAAAGAGGTTTTATCAGGCCTTGAACATTTGAAGAGTGCAGAGTAAGTCATATCTGGAGGAAAACTCCAATTTCTTTCAGCATTCTGTAAAGATTTTCTTATTTATTAAGGAGTTTTTACAGGATTGAGTGTAACATCATCCAGATTCCCTGCTCTTCCAGCAAAAACTTTATGAATTATACCACCCTCAGGATAGAAAAATTTCACTACAAATTTTCTGACAAAGATTTTTTACCCTCCTAATAGCCTGTCTTTCATAAGGAGTGAATAAAAATATAAATCAATTCTAACAACTGTTACCTCATCTCCGGTAGACAAAACCGCTGTTTGTCTATCAAGAGAGAGTCAGAATAAAAGTGCCTATTGAAAATCTTATCTCCTCTACATTATCTCAAACATCCCGAACCCCTGCGAATTCTTGGCTCCCAAACCTGCATCATAAGCAAGACGGATAAGCTCCGGGTTTCCTTCCAGTTTATACACCCCCATCCATCCCTTTACTATGGTGTACGATGCCCTATGGGGTGTGTATTTTATTATTTTCTCTGACCTTTTATCAACCTTTGCCGGCAAAATGCTAAATTCACTTGAAGCAGGTTTTCTTTGATAAAAGGATACATACTTTTTAAAAATATTTTCCCTGATGAGCCGGGAAAACTCCTCCTCAAAGGGAGAAAAATAATAAGTTTTCTTCTTCCCATCTGCTGTTAATAAAGTGGAATAACAGGTTACAGGTGAAAGCATCCTTACAAATACAGGAGAAGTAATAAAGGGTGAAAAATGAACTTCAATGGAACTGACAAGAAGAGACCTGTTCTCTATAGAAACATCAGGAACTCTGGCAAGAGTTTCAGCAAACTCCTGAATAAATTCCTCCACAGGTGAACTAATCTGAAACTTAAAAGGGGAACTAAAAACAATTGTCTGATCTTTCTTTTCTATCCAATATTTTCCTACCATGCGAGAAAAGGTAAAAAGTCTAAAAACCCTCCCCTCGTACCTGTATCCCTTATTATGAATAAAATTGGCAAGATGAGTGGAAATATGATGATAGATAAAACTTTGCAAAGCATAGTTATAATGCAAAGAAAGCTTTACCAGAGATGCAGGACCCGAACTTTGAAGGGTAATTGTTAATCTCATTAATCCTGACTTTTCTCTATTCTTCTTATCCTTATATCAATTTTACCTTCCTCATTTTATTCCATATTGTTTATTAGCCTTAAAATACTCATCACAAGTATTATAATAAGGATATTAAAAAAGAGCAATTACCTCAAGTGAGCTGGCTAACAATAAAGTCTTAGCTTAGCGATGCTTAAAACTTAAGATAAATTTAAGGTTAAGCCTTAATTGCCCGGACAAAGTGAGAGATGCTCCCCAGAATAAAACCTGCCGCTACCCAGTAGTAAAGGAACTTAGGGTAAATTAAAATCGCTATTCCTGCTCCAAGATAAACAAGACCCGTAAATGCCAGACTCACCTTTTCTGTCTTGCTAACTTTGCTACTCATTTTATCAACTACCTCCATCAGTAGAGGGATTCTTAAAGTTTTAGAAATTAAAGGGTGCTCCTTTACAGATAAAACTATATTTTTTCTAACATCATTCCAGAAATCCACAAAATAAACAGCGTTTAAAAAAACCACTCCTGTAAGCAAAACAATAGCATAAGTTAAAGAAGACCAGTATTCTCCCCAGGTAAGAAGGAAACCAATCTCGTCCAGGAAAAACCCCAATCCTATGCCATAAAGTGAGGCAGCTAACTTCCTAATATTTTTTTCTCTGTAATTAAGAGCAATCCATCCACCAATACATAAAAGAAGAAAACCGTAAAGAAAGTGATGAATATGAATACCCTTTATGACTGCAATCTTTCCTAAAATGGTGGCATCCCCACCGTACAGGAGCCTGTCTGCTTTTGTAAAGGTAACCCACAATCGGGCAAAAATAAAAGAAAAGAAAAAAGAAGTGATAACTATAAAGGGAATAGATTTATCCTTTTGATTGTTATTATTCATCCGTAAAAATCCAGTAAAAGGGTATTGGTGATTATAAAAAAATATTAGATAGCTTGCAAGCTGGAAAAAAATAAATCCTGTTAAAATACTGGATTGAGAAATTAACAAACAGGAAAAATTGACAAAAAGGAATTTGTTAAGATAATACTAAGAAACTCAAGAAATACTAAAAAGAGGGGAAAATGCTGGTAACAAAGGAATTCGAATTTGATGCTGCCCATAAACTTATAAACTACAGAGGGAAATGCGAAAACCTGCATGGTCACAGATGGAAAGTTCAGGTTACCCTGCAAGCTCAAGTGGGAGAGAATGGAATTGCCTTTGACTTTGCCAGGCTGGAAGAAATTGTGAGAGAAAAAGTTATTGAAAAACTTGACCATACCTATCTTAATGACATCTTTCCCCAGCCTTCCACTGAAAATATCGCTTTATGGATATGGAAAAATTTAAAACAGCTCCCTCTTTACGAGATAAAAGTATGGGAATCTCCTACAAGTTCGGTAACCTATAGAGGCGAGGAGGAAAAAAGAGAAGAGGGAAAAAGATAGGTTATCACTTGTTGTATTTTTTTCTTCTCCTGAGTTCATCTATTATCTGCTCTATATCACTGGAAGCAGATCTTGCAGCCATAGCGGCTACATAAATAAGCACTGAAAACTGCCAGGCATCCTCAGGTCCTGTAATAAGACCTGAATAAACGTCTTCCTTTCTTTCAAGTTGATCGGAAAAGTAAGCTACAGCTTTATCCAAATCCCCTTCAAAAATATCCAGAGTATAAGTCTCATTTTTATATTTTAAAGAAGGAAAAGAAACTCCTCTCATTAAAAGAAATCTGCGAATATCATCTCCACTAACACTGAAGTCATCCTCAAAGTCAAACCCCTCAAATTGAGCAAAGGGACCGTAGGGAAGTACTATTAAGGGTCTGTGGACTATCACCTTCCCCTTTCTAACCACAGTATCACCTAAATTTACAGATGAAGAGGAAAGAGCTATATAGGGAAGTTCGGTAGAATCAAATGCCAGAAGATTGCGCAGACGATACCTTATTATTCGAGTTTCTCTGATAGCTTTCTCCCACTTTTCCTCCAGATTCATAAGTATTTATTCTCCCGATTTTCTCTGATAAATCTTTTAATTTTATCTTATTCTTTATATTAAAGTAAAATAAATACTCCCGTCAACCTGTCCTTCCCTTAAAATCACTTTATAAGAAAAATCAAAAAATAACCTCCTGTTAAAAGGATAAGAATCATAGCTATAGCATCCCAGCCAAGTCTTAAGAAGCAGCGTTTTGAACGAGAGATAAGTCCCACTATAACCACGCCAAGCAAAATTATAGCAAGAACAATGGTAAAGAGATTTTCCACCTTAACAACAGAAAGGAACACTTTACCCCTTAACAATCCATCGCAAAGAGGGATAATCATAACATCAAAAAAATTGCTCCCCAGAATATTGCCAACTGCCATATTTACATCAAATCTGAGAGCACTCAAGGAAACTATAAACTCAGGAAAAGATGTAACCACAGCAAGAAAGAAAGTTCCCACCAGGACCTCACTCCATCCCATAACCTCCACTATCTCTTTCCCCACCTGAGAGAGCCATATTCCCAATACAATAATTACAAAAAGATAAAACAAAAACTTAAATAAGGCGGATTTTAAAGTTATATGCCCGTATATCTTTTCAGTTGAATGAGCTGAAATATCCTGTTTTTTATTTCCTTCTGTTGCTTTCTCTACATTAAATATAGAAAAAAGAGCTATTGGCAAAAGGGCAAGAAGAATAAAGCTTTCCCAACCCAGACCCAAAAAACTCAGGCTAAAGGCTGTAAAAATCCTGACAAGCATTGAAAAAATAGCTATACTTAAAAAGATAATAGTCCAGCCAGCGTAGAGAATCTGCTTGGTATGGACTCTAAGTAAAAGAGGTCCCTTCCCTTCAACTAAATCTAAAACAGCAATAATTCCCAGATTTAAAATAATACTCCCAAAAAGGTCTCCTGCAGCAAAATCAGGTAAATTAACCACAACTATAGAAGCAGCACTTGTTATAAACTCCGGTGTCGAGGTAGCGATAGCAAGGATTGCAAAACCCATAATGGTCCTGGTAATTCTTGTCTTCTCGCATATGATATCTCCCAGGTAAGATAACCTGTAACCGCACCAGATAATACCAGCGCTGCATACAACAAACTTCACCCAGGAAAACAAAACTACTCTCCTAAGCTAATTCTGCCAACTAACTCAGAAAATTTAGTTATATTCTTAGCACCAAGATAATTTTTAAGGTCCTTAATTATCCTCACTGAAACCCCGGGGTCTGTAAAATTAGCTGTTCCCACTGCTACTGCACTTGCACCAGCCAGAGTAAATTCCAGCACATCCTCAAAATCCATTATCCCTCCCATTCCAATAACTGGAATATCAACCTTGCGGGTGACTTCCCAGACTATCTTCACGGCAACTGGTTTTATACATGGTCCCGATAGCCCCCCTGTAATATTCCCCAGTTTTGGACGTCTTCTTTCAACATCAATCGCCATCGCCGGAACAGTATTAATAAGAGACAGAGCTTCTGCTCCACCTTCCCTGGCAGCCTGCGCAACTTCAACTATATCTACAAAAGGAGGCAACTTTAAGATAAAGGGCATATCAATAGCCTCTTTCAATCTTCTTGCCAAGGAGAAAACAGTTCCAGAGTCTTTTCCCAGAGCTACCCCACCTAACTTTACATTGGGACAGGACACATTTACCTCCAGAGCCCTGATACCTTCTTCTTTACTTAGCCTTTCAGCCAGCCTCAGGTATTCCTCTTCCTTTTCACCAGCAATACTCACAATTACGGCAGTGGTCAGTTCTTTAAGGAAGGGAAGTTTTTGACTTATAAAGGCATCCACTCCGGGGTTTTCAAGACCGATAGAATTTAAAAGACCACAGGGAGTTTCAGCAAGGCGAGGAGGAGGGTTACCCTCACGAGGGTTCAAGGTTATCGTCTTGGTGATTATTCCACCCAATATATTTAAATCTATATACCGGGAATACTCTTCCCCGTAACCAAAAGTCCCGGCTGCAACCAGTATTGGATTTTTTAACTTGACTCTTCCAACGCTGGTAGTTAAATCTACATCAGGAAACTTATCCAAAACTTTTATCCTTTAAAGCATTTCACTCATCTCGGCTAATCTTTGAGCATACTTTAACCTGTCAAAGGGCTTTCTGTACCTTAAGGCATCAAAAAGATACTCGGAAAACACACTAACAATATCATGGATTATAGTATGTCTATCCTCACCTTGAGAGAGTCTTCGAGACAGATAACGGTTTACCTGCCTTGGATTTTCCTCGGCAATTTGATTTTCTATCGCAAGATGTAAATAAACGTGGAGATAAGGATTCACTCCACCTGTTATTTTCTCCGGATGCAAGGGAACAGTCTCCCATATCTCTTGATACTGTTTGTGTTCTAATAAAATCTCTGCCAATCTTTTATCCTCTCTTGATAACTCCTTTTTCTCCTTTGTCTTCTTCCACACCTCCTGAATCCTTCTACGCTGAGAGTTCCCTATAGTTTCATTCCAGGCTCTGGATAGTCTTACTTCCATTTCCTTTTCTCTATTTTTATCCATCAAGAGCTCCTAAAATTTTTTGTCTTTCATTAATTCATCAGGTATGAAATTCCAGAATATCACCCTCCTCCAGAGGGTGTTCTCTTTCCACTTTTTGCCCTTTAAACTCATCCTTTCCCCAAATCCTTGCATATTTCAAATTTTTAACAAAATCCTTGTGTATAGCTCTTGCTGCGTCTATTACCGAGCTTCCCTTTCTAAGCACAACAGGGTCCTGCATATCAGGAGGATTACCGGGAACCTTGGTATAAACTCTTATAATACCAAGATGGTGATAAATTCTCTCCTTTAATCTTTCCATTTTTTGAGGGGATTTTGCACAGGTAACTATCACGGGAAAATCTTCTTGATAAAATTCCTTTAAAACAGAAACCCTCCCTTCTGCTCCCTCTATGTCATCTTTATTGGCAACAAAAACCACCTTCTTAAAAACATTACCACTACTTTCCTGGATTTCATCTTCACTTTTCTCCTTTCTTTTTATCTGTGGTTTTATCTTAAACTCTTCCAGTTTTTTAAGCACAATCTCCACCTGGTCCAGAATATCATCCTTTCCAAGGTCAAGGACAGCCAAAAGCAAATCTCCTCTCCTTATAATTTCTGCAAGCCAGGGAAAATTAAACTCTAAAGAAAAAGGAGGGGTATCTACAAGTTGAATTTTTATATTTTCATAAGGCATCATCCCCACTACCGGTTCATGAGTGGTAAATGGATAGGGAGCAACTTCAGGAGAAACCTTGGTTAAAGCTGACAGAAGGCTGGATTTTCCTGTATTGGGTGGTCCCATCAAGATAACCTGAGCAGCTCCTTCCCTTGGTATTCTGTAAGGATGATATTTTCGGGAGGGGCCTTTCTTTTTCTCAATGGTTTTTCTTAGCCTGGAGAGTTTAGCTCTTAAATCTGCCTGAAGTTTATCTGTTCCTTTATGTTTGGGCATAATTGCCAGCATTTCCTGAAGAATAGAAATCTTGTCTTCAAGACTCTTTGCCTCCCTGTATCTTCTCTCAGCCTCATAATACTGGGGGGGAAGGTTTGCCGGCATAAAGTCTCCTCAACCGCTGGCAATTTGAGTAAATTCTATCAATAGATGGTGGATAGTCAAGATAAATTTAAATAAAATTAATAAAAGAGGCTCTTAAATCGGGTGGCATCTTCAAACATATAGGTGTTATTAAACATAACATAAATACTGGATGAGGAGGGAAGGGCACAGACTATTTTGTAAAGATAAAAAAGGTCTTCTTTTGTGTAGCGATATCTGTATCCTCCTTTTCCATGGAGTCGAAAATAAAAAATTCCTTTTTGTGTTAAAGGCTCACTTTTAAAAGGATCAACGCAGTGAATAAGGTTAAGCTCATTACAAAGGGATTTTATCTTCTCCTTTTCCCATTTTCCTCTTGGCTCCCATACAAATATAAAGTCCCTTCTTTCTATTTTATTAAAGAATTCTCTGAGATTTTTTTCATTGTTCAAGGTAGGTTTAAAGCCTGGGGGAGATTGAAAAACAATAATTTTCCCCTTTAAAACGCTCGCAATTTCCTCTGTTTTCTTCCAGGCAGAAAAAACTTCCTCTGTAGGTCTGAAAAAACCATACATATCCTCTTTGTTTTTTAAAATATGCTCTTTAAGTCTTCTGTAAGTTGGACTTGAGGGAAGATGGGTTATGAGTTGCCAGGCTTTGACGGTAAATTCAAATTTAGAAGGTGCTCTTTCCCGCCATTTTTGAACAGTTATAAAAGAAGGAGGCTGGTAAAAAGTCTTTTGTATTTCTACAACTTCAAATTCTCTGTAATACCTGTCCTTTGCTACAGGGAAGCCACAACACCCTATCTTAACTCTTCCCACCATCTTTTAACTATTAAGACCAGGCAATATCCCTGATATTAAATACCGGGCCTTCCTTGCAAACCCGCAGGTACCCTGCTACACCTCTAACCACGCAACCCCTGCAGGCTCCTAAACCGCAACCGATAATCTCCTCCATTAAAACCTGAGAAGAAATGGCATAATTAAAACTCAACCTGGCAACAGCTCTAAGCATCTCCACTGGACCACAGGCATAAATACTAATCCCTGATAACGATGTAAAATTTATAAGATAATCTTCAACTGCCTGTGATACCAATCCCCTGTAACCATAGCTTCCATCCTCGCAGGCTATATGTAAACTTAAATTAACACCGGTAAATTGATTCTGACAGATAATCTCTTCTTTTCTTTTAAAACCGAGAAAAACCAGAATGGAAACTTTACCCTCTGTTTCTTCCTTGATTTTACGAGCAAGAAAAATAAGAGGAGCAACTCCTACTCCTCCACCAACCAGAATGTGAATCTTTGCCTCCCGGGAAATAGAAAAACCCCTTCCTAACGGTCCAAGAACATCAAGATATTCCCCTTCCCTTAGCTCGGAGAGAAACCTGGTTCCCTTGCCTACAATCCTGTAAACTATGTCAACGCCAAAAGATGTAACGTTACTGATACTAAAAGGTCTTCTTAAGAGAGGAGAAAAATCATCACCAACTTTTATATGTATAAACTGCCCGGGCTGAGCTTTAGAGAAATAAGCAGGAGTTTTAATAGTCAACCTGTAAAAATTAGCTTTTAGATGTGTATTAGATACAACTTCCACCCTTAACTTTTGCGCAGAAGAAAACACCTCTTCTTTCCTCTGCACCACTTTCCACCATCCTTTGCTGTAACTTAAAAAACAGCATCCCTTATCTGGGAGCGCAAACTATCCAGGAGCTCAAGATACCCCTGTAATTTTTTTTCCTCTGCAAAAACCCTTAGTTTCTGAAGTGCTTTCTCCTGGATTTGTCTTATCCTTTCCCTGCTAACTCCGTATTTTTTCCCCAGTTCTCTTAAAGAACAGGTTCTCTCATCATCCAGACCAAACCTCAACTTAAGAATATCAAGCTCCCTCTCATCTTTAATTACCTTCTCAAGAAGACTCTTCACCTCTTTCTTCAACATCTTCAAAGCCAGGTCATAAACCGGGGAAGGAGTATTGGCGTCAGCAACAAAATTCATCATCACTGCTTCTCTTCCCTCGTCTCCTACAGGAGCATCAAAGGATATAGAATCTTGATTTAACCTCAAGACCTCCTTTGCTCTTTCTGTGGAAAGCTCCACAGTTTCAGCAATTTCCTCTGGTGTGGGCTCTCTCTGAAACTCTTGCTCCAGCTTATTAGAAGTGTAATTGAGCTTCTTTAAAAGGTGAGCAATGTGAACTGGCAGACGAATAGTTCTTCCCTGATCCGTTATAGCCCGATTTAACGATTGCTTTATCCACCAGCTGGCATAGGTACTGAACCTGTTTCCTATATCAGGATCAAACTTGTCCACAGCATGGGAAAGGCCAATGTTTCCCTCCTGAATTAAGTCTGGAAGAGATACTCCCTGATGAGCGTAGTTTTTAGCGAAACTCACCACCAGACGAAGATTGGCCTCCATCATTTCTCTCTTGTATTGCTCATATATATCCTTAGTTCGAAGCATTAAGGTTATGGTATCCTGAATTTTCTTGCCAGAAAATCCTGCAGTCCGAACAATTATCTCCCTGTTACAGGTTATGAAATTCACAAAATTCCTTAACTTGTCCATATTATCCTTAATCTTTATCAGATCCTCAGGAAAATACCCATTTCTCCGGAAAAAGTTCAGGAGCTCGGAATTTCTCAACACCAGATTTACTATTTTATTTAACAGGTCTACTAATTGATTTCTCCTGTATTTTATCTTACGGGAAAGCTCTCTCTCTTCCTCTTGAGATAGAAGAGGAGACTTTCCAATTCCTTGAAAGTAGTCTCCAAGAGAAAAGTCAAAGCTATCTTCTCTTGTTGTTATGTTGTTCACCTTTTATCCCCCTTTTATATTTAACTAAACATAATTAAAAATTAAGCTTCTCCCCCTTAACCTCCCGCGTTAACCTAAACGCTTTTTAAAGGCAGGTCTTCTACAATGGAAGGAATCTCAGCTTCCTCAACCGCACTTATCTATATAATAGTCAAGATTTCCATAGTGTCAACCCTCACCAAAATACCTGTCATTTAAGCCTTTCAGGAATTTCTCTGCATTATTTATCTTTCCCCGCACTTAACTATTTTTAAGAAAATTTTAAGAAAATAAAAATAGCTCTTGACGAATTTATGAGGTTATGGTATATTCAGCAATTAGAGAGTTTTGAGCTTGCAACCCTCTATAAAAGCCTTATTTACCAAAAAGGAGGTGATAAATCATGAACAAAGCCGAACTGGTAGAGGAAGTAGCAAAAGAGGTGGGACTAACCAAAAAGGATGTGAACAACGTGGTTGATGCAATGACTTCGGCTATCACCAACGCTCTTGCTAAAGGGGAGAAGGTAACTCTGGTGGGGTTTGGTACTTTTCTCGTGCAAAAAAGAAAAGCACGCCAGGGTGTAAACCCTCAAACCGGGGAGAAGATAAACATCCCTTCCAAAGATGTCCCCAAATTTCGCCCTGGAAGTGCTTTAAAAGAAGCAGTAGGATAAAGAAGAAAAAAAGAAGGGCCGGAGATTTCTATCCCCTCTCTGGCCCACTTTTCTTAGAATGATTGAAGACTACAAGTTTGGTCAGATAAGGATTAAAGGTAAGGTATACAGGTCCGATGTAATCATTTATCCTGATGGTAAAGTAAATGACAGCTGGTGGAGAAAAGAGGGACACCTTCTACTTCCCCAGGACCTGGAAGAAATAATTATAGAAAAACCAGATGTTCTGGTTGTAGGGACAGGCAATTATGGATTAATGGAGGTTCCTGCTTCAACAAGAGAATGGGTTAAATCAAAGGGGATAAAAATTATAGTCCATACCACTGAAAAAGCCTGTAGTACTTATAATCAATTAAAAAAAACAGGGATAAAGGTAGTTGCCGCCCTCCATCTCACCTGTTAAAATATTTAAAAATGAAACCTTTTAACAATCTTCAAAACAATAGAGAAAGAAAAATAGCCCTTAATTTTATTATACTATTAGGAATTGTAAGTCTTTTTGGAGATATCACATACGAGGGTGCAAGAAGTGTAACAGGACCTTTTCTTTTAACCCTGGGAGCAAGTGCTGCAGCTGTTGGTCTTATAGCAGGAACAGGTGAATTTATTGGCTACGCCTTGAGACTTGTATCGGGTTTTCTTGCCGATAAAACAAGAGCTTACTGGATATTTGTTTTTATTGGCTATGGACTCATTCTCTCCATTCCACTGCTTGCATTAAGCAACCTCTGGCAAATTGCTGCTATCTTTATAATAATGGAGAGAATGGGAAAGGCAATTAGGACTCCAGCAAGAGATACCATTCTCTCCCATGCCACTAAAAAGGTAGGAAGAGGTTGGGGATTTGGGATTCATGAAGCCTTAGACCAGGTTGGAGCTTTAATTGGTCCTTTAATATTTTCCTCTGTTTTTTTTCTTAAAGCGGGATTCAGGGAAGGATTTACCATTCTGTGGATTCCCTCTATTCTGACCATCTTTGTTCTCACTATTGCAAGAAAAAAAGTCCCTTATCCAGAACAACTGGAGATTTCACCAAAACAACTAAAACAAAATAAAAAAAGAGAAAATCTTCCCAGGGTCTTCTGGTTTTACTCCCTTTTCATCTTCTTTGCAGTAGCAGGATTTATCAACTTTCCTCTTATCTCCTACCATTTCAAAGCTCACTCAATCTTCCAAACAAGCTTCATCCCTCTCATCTACTCCCTTGCAATGGGGATAGATGCTTTAACAGCTCTTGTCATTGGCAAAATATACGATAAAAGTGGACTGATATCACTTATAGTTGTTCCCCTTTTAACGATTTGTATCTTGCCTTTTGTATTTTCAACAAATCCTATCTTTCCACTGATAGCCATCCTTCTCTGGGGAATGGTAATGGGTATTCATGAAACAATTATGAGAGCAGCTCTTGCAGATCTTGTGCCTGTAAAGCAAAGGGGCTTTGCTTATGGAATATTTAACACCATTTACGGTTTATCCTGGCTCCTGGGAGGAATAGTAATGGGAATGTTTTACGACATTTCTCTTACCTTTTTAATCTTATTTGCTCTAACAATGGAGATAATTTCATTCCCTATTTTCTTCCTTTTAAAAAGAGAAATCGGGAAGTAAAACTTATATCATTTCCTCCAGAGGGACTTTCCATAACCACATCTCGTCGGCAGGAAACCTCTGCTGAAGTTTTTTTACCTCCTCTTTAAACCTCTCCTCTTCCTCCTTTTTTACCAAAGCAAGAACAGTATGATACTCCCCTGGCCATATATGGGTACCCATATGTTTTTCCCTCCATTCACCCTTAACCCTATCCCATTTGATGTATCTATCAAGCTTAAGTTTGTCCAGAAGAGAGGTTACCTCCCCTTCAAGCACCTCTTCGTAAACAATAAAGAAAAGAGACATTTTTATCACCCTTAAACCTTATCTGACCTTGCTTTTCTTTTTTTCTTTCCTTTCTTCAAAAATAGTGTGAATAACAGGAATTATAAGCAAGGTGATGAATGTTCCAGCGAGAAGTCCTCCAATGACTGAACGAGCCATAGGAGCCCAGTTTTCAGCTCCGGGTCCTATTTTGAGAGCAAGAGGAATCATGGCTAAAATTGTGGTTGAAGCAGTCATTAAAACAGGGCGAAATCTAATCCTTCCAGCATCCCTTGCTGCCCTGTAAACA
>JAGGZA010000007.1 GCA_021162265.1 Candidatus Aerophobota bacterium
AATAATCAAAGCAAGATAAACACCCATTCTCTCAATTATTTTCCCTGTTTTGCTCCCTTGTAAAAAAACCTCATCCCTTGTCTTTGTTTTTTCTCCAGATAAGCTTAATCTCTTCATTTTCTCCTCAAAGAATAGATAACAACTGCGGTTATTAAAATCAACCCCTTTACTATATACTGGTAAAAGGAGGATACATTTAGCAGGTTAAGCATATTGCTCAACATAGCAATAATGAGCGCTCCAGCAATAGTTCCTTCTATACCTCCCTGTCCTCCTGTAAAGGGAGTACCACCAACTATTACTGCAGTGATTGAATCCAGAGGAAAGGATGTTCCCACAAGAGGATCTCCGGATCTTATTCGTCCTGTTAAAACAAGTCCCGCTACAGCAGCTATTAAACCGCATATAGTGTAAGCAGATATTTTAACAAGGTTTATATTAATTCCAGCAAGTCTGGCGTTCTCCTCTCCTCCTCCTGTTGCATAGATGTAGTTCCCCAGAATAGTTTTTCTCAATGTGATTATTCCCGCTACGACCACTAAAAGAAGTATAATTGCTGGAACAGGGATGAAGAAAAGGTTGCCTGTAATAGTATCTCCGAAGCTTCTGGGAACGTACCCTCCCGGATAAGGTCTTACACGCAAAGCTATTCCCTGCACCAGAGCCATCATACCAAGAGTGGCTATTAGAGGAGAAAGCTTAACTTTGCTAACAAGAAAACCATTTAAAAAACCTATTCCTGCCCCCACAGCAAGGGACAGGAGAATTGTAAGGAATATCATTGAAGGATTGTTTTTCATTAAAGTAGCACAGATAACGGTAGTTAAGCTCATAACAGAACCCACGGATAAATCAAGACCGGTAAGAAGGACAATGAAGGTCTGCCCCACACTTACAATCCCCAGGGATGCTGCCTGATGTAAAATATTGGAGATGTTTCTATAGGTACGGAAAACTGGAGAAATAATAGAGGGTATGATAAAAAGTATAACAAGCACAAGATAAATTGTTATTACTGTCCTGTCTTTTCTTTTAAATAGTTTTAACACTTTTTTATTTCCTGGAAAAATTAAGGAGTTTTTTCACCAGCAGCAGCTGCCATGATTTTTTCTTCGCTTATCTTTTCTGCTGGTATCTCCGCTACAATTTCTCCTTCAAACATCACAAGAACTCTGTCACTCATTCCTATAATTTCTATCATATCTGAAGAAACTATAAGTATCCCGGTCCCTTCCTGGGCAAGTTTTCTTAAGCGATGGTAAATTTCTATCTTTGTGCCTACATCTATTCCTATGGTAGGTTCATCAAAGATAATTACCTTGGGGTTACTGAGTAACCACTTGGCTATGATTACCTTTTGTTGATTGCCGCCACTTAAAAACTGTGCCTCCTGTTCTATGGAGGTTGTGCGAATATCAAGAGCTTTTACCTGAGATATCACCGCTTCCTTTTCTTCCTTTCTCTTTACAAATCCCCATACTCCTCTTCTTTTTAAGGTTGGCAGGGATATGTTTTCTCGGATAGACCTGCAAAGGATAAGACCTTCTGTTTTTCTATCATCAGATAAAAACCCAATTCCTGCTTTAATAGCATCTCTTGGGTTTGTTATCTTAATTTTTTTCCCTTCAAGATATATTTCCCCTTTGTCTACTGGAAGAATACCGAAAATTGCTCTCACCAGTTCTCTTTGACCCTGTCCCTGAAGTCCTGCTATTGTTACTATTTCTCCTCTAAAAAGGTCAATATTTATATTTTTTAAAACCCCCTTTTTGGTTAATCCTCGTATTGAAAATACTGCCTCTTTTTTTGTGGTGATAGGTGTTTTTTGAGGGAAAATATTAACAAATTCCCTTCCCACCATCATTTTAATAAGTTTATCCTGGTTTATCTCTTTGATACTTTTTGTAGCGACCACTTCACCATCTTTTAGTACAGTGACAGAATCTGCAACCTGAAAAACTTCCTCCAGGCGATGGGAGATAAAAATAATGCCCACCCCTCTTTTTTTGAGGTTCATCATTACCTTAAATAAATGCTCAACTTCGTGTTCTGATAAACTGGCGGTAGGTTCATCCAGGATAAGAATATCAGGATTTACAGATAAGGCTCTGACAATTGCTACCATTTGTTGTTGAGCTACAGGCAGTTCGTAGATGAAAGATTCCGGGTCTATATCAATTTCCAGAATCTCCATAAGTTCCTTTGCTCTTTTAATTAACTCTGATGTGTTAACAAATCCAAAGGAAGTACGTGGCTCTCTTCCCAGGAGGATATTCCTTGCCACACTCATATAAGGTATGAGATTCAACTCCTGATAAACAATACTTATTCCCATCTGCTGTGCCTGGTAAGGGTCAGGTATCACCACCTTTTTTCCTCGCAGATAGATTTCTCCCTCATCTGGTTGATAGGCTCCACTTAGTATTTTTACAAATGTGGTTTTCCCTGCCCCATTTTCTCCTACCAGGGCACGTATCTCACTTTCATATAAATTGAAATTTACTTTATTTAATGCTCTTACTCCTGGGAATAACTTGGTTATACCTTTTACTTCTAAGATAACCTCTTTGTTCATTCTATCCATCTTTGTCCTTGAATAGCACAGAAGAGAGGAAAAACTCCTCTCTTCTGCTGTAGTTAATCTTACTTTTTATCTTTTTACCTGCTATTCTCCCGGGAACAGCCTCTTTATTACATCTTCAGGGAGATGGGTATTGCAGAACATAGCATCAGGCAGATCCGGACGCACATACTGGTCTAAGGTCTCTGCAGTAATAGTATACGCTGGCAAGATGTTGTCTTTTGGAGTAGGTTTTCCCTGTAGAATGTCAAGACCTATTTGAAGCGCTTTTTGACTGAGCCAGGCAGGCTTGGTGCAGGAGAAAGCTGTAAGTTTGTATTTTTTCCACATCTTAAGATATCCATTATCGTCGTCTGCAGTAATTGGAGGAACTTTTCTGCCTGCAGCAAGCAAAGCCTCTATAGCGCCTCTTGCCATCATGCCTGCTCCTGTCCATATTCCGTCAATTTCGGGATTGGCTGCTATTATATTCTCCATAGCCATTTTTGCCTTGGTATAAGTCCAGTCACAGTACTCATGAGCTACTATCTTTATTCCGGGATACTTTTTAAATACTGACATAGCCCCTCTCCAGCGATCCTCTGCTGTGGAAAGACCCGCAATTCCTGAAAGTCCAACTACATTTCCCTTGTATCCCATAGCTTTTACAAGCCATTTAGCACCTGTCACACCATACTCAAAATCGTCAACATTTACATAAGCGGTGTATTTTTTTGTATCAGCTCCTGCAGCACACAGTATAACCGCTATACCCTTATCGTATGCTTTTTCAATTACAGGAACAAGAGCAGTATAGGAGTTGGGAGTCAGGACGAGGATATCCGGATTTCTAACAATAAGGTCCTCTATATTGGAGATTTGCTTGGCTGTGTTTCCTTCAGAATCCGTATAGAAAGCCTTACTGATAAGGTCAGGGTGACGAGCTACCTCTGCCTTGAACTCCTCAAACAGCTGTACTCCCCAGGTATTACCCTTATAGTAAATATCAAAAGCGACTTTGTAAGGCGGGCTCTTTTTATATTTTGAGACGTCCACCATTTCAGCTGCAAAAAGGGGAATACTTATTGCAAGGGATATAAGTCCAACCATGGCCATTAATAAAACCAGCCTCTTTTTTCCAAACATTTTTTCCTCCTTGTAGATTTTTGTAAATTATTATTTATTTTTTTTGCTGCTCCCACCTCCTTTTAAGAGTAATTTTTATAAAATACCCCTTATCCGCTCAAAAGCCTCTTTTATTTTATCCTCGCTTACAGAAAAAGAAACACGTAGATAACCCTCCCCTTCTTTACCAAAGGAGGAGCCCGGGACGGTAGCCACTCTTGCTTCTTTAAGCCATTTTAAAGCAACATCCCGGGAGCTTTGATTTAATTTTTTTATATTTAGGAAAATATAAAAAGCTCCCCTGGGAGGAAGACAGGATATTTCTGGAGTTTTCTCTATCTCTTCAAGTATTAAATCTCGTCTTACCTTATACCTTTGAAGCATTTTTTCTACAGAGTCATTCCCTTCTTTTAAAGCCACAATTGCTGCCTTCTGAGATACAGAACTTGCACAGGATGCTACATCTTCCTGCAGTTTTGCCATTTGTTTTATTATATCTTTGCTTCCAAGGGCATACCCTATCCTCCATCCGGTCATAGCATAAGTTTTTGAGAAGCTATTTATGACTATAGTTCTTGGCTGCATACCCTCTAAAGACGCTATACTTCTGTGTTTTCCCTCGTAAATAATTTTTTCATAGCACTCATCCGATATAACTATGAGATTTTTATCTTTTGCTACCCTGGCTATTTGCTCAAGTTGATGCAGGCTATACACACATCCTGTGGGATTGGATGGGGAGTTGATGATAATTGCCTTTGTTTTTGAGGTTAGATAAGGCATTATCCTCTCTGCTGTTAGAACCCATCCTTCCTCTTCTTTAGTGGGCACAAAAACTGGTTTTCCTCCGGCGATGAGAATTTGGGCTTCATAATTTGGCCAGAAGGGGTCAGGGAGTATCACCTCCTCCCCTGGATTAATAATTGTCATTAAAGATAGGAACAGAGCTTCCATTGCTCCCATAGTAATGATAATTTCCTCATCTGGAGCGTAATGGATTCCCTGCTCTTCTTTATATTTTTCGCTTATCTGTTCCCTGAGTTCTAAAAACCCGGCATTGGCAGTATAGTGAGTAGCACCACTCTGGGCTGCTTCAAAAGCTTTTTTAATTATAAAAGAGGGAGTGGTGAAATCTGGTTCGCCAATACATAGATTGACTACATCCTTAAATTCGGGGATGAGGTCAAAGATCTCTCTTATACCTGAGCGGGGAATTTGCAATACTCTATCTGAACATATATTCATTGACTTTACCTCTTTTTTAGATTTTCCAGGCTGCATAGAATCCTTCATGAATGGCTTCATATAGTTTTCTTGGTTCAACACAATCACCTATAAAGTAAACCTGAATCCCGGATAAATTTTCAGAGAAGGTATCTTTCAGGCTTATGTTGGGTTTCATTCCCGTGGCAAAGATTATGGTGTCTGCAGAAATGAACTCCTCTGTTTCGTCCCCTCTCACCACAACCGCTCCTTCTTCCTCTATGCTTTTTATCTCTCTTCTTCCCATTATCTTTACCCCTTCTTTCTCCATACTCCTTATTAGCATAGAGCGATTAGTAGGATGCTCATCCTGCAGTATCTCATCTCTGCTGAGGATATCTACTATCTTCACTGATTTTCCCTGGGAAGCCAGGTACCAGCTCGTTTCACAGCCTATTAATCCAGCACCAACAATTAGAATATCCTTCCCGATATCTTGTTCTTTATTTTCAAAGAGCTCGAGAACTGTTAAGACTTTTTCTCTTTCTCTACCCGGTATATCAGGAACGAAACAGTCAGCTCCTGTAGCTATGATGACTGCATCAGGGCTCTCTGGGGATAAATCATTTATCCTGTTTATTTTCTTTTTAAATTTAACCTCTATATCGCTTTTTTCGATACTTTTTTCATAATAATTGAGGAGTTTACCTATCTCCGGTTTAAACTGAGGTATGGAGGCATATACCATCTTACCTCCCAGTTTATCTTTTTCCTCATAAATTATTACCTTATGTCCTTTTTGCGATGCAATAAGAGCTGCTTCCATGCCGGCAGGACCTGCTCCCACAACTACCACTTTTTTTGGATTGGTAGTTTTTCTTATCTCAAATCTGCGTTCTTCTCCCACAAAAGGATTGACGGTACATTTTAATCTTTTCTTGTTAAAAAGTCTTTGATGACATGTATTGCATTTTATGCAGTATCTTATATTTCCCTCATTCTTTGCCTTTATTGTCCATTCAGGATCTGCAATTAGTGCTCTACCAATAGCAACAAGATCTGCTTTACCCTCTCTTATTATTCTTTCAGCATATTCAGGGTCAGTTATTCCACCTGTTGCTATTACCGGGATATCTACTGCTTTTTTCACATTCTCTGCCAGTTTTACAAGAGGTCCCGGTGGGGAATAAATGGATGGGACTGAAGGAAAATCACAATCTAAAAACCCGGGGATGGTAGAGGAGGTTGCAGCAACATGGATGTAATGGACTCCTTCTTTTTCCATCCATCTTGCAATTTCCCTTGCAAGGCTATCGTCCACTCCCTTATCAAGATGTTCGTGAGCACTGAATTTAAACCCAACTATGAAATCCTCCCCGCAAACCTCTTTTATTCCTCTGACTATTTCAGAGGGAAACCTCATTCTCCTCTCAAAATCACCCCCATATTCGTCTTCTCTTTTGTTAGTGTGGGGAGAGATGAATTGACCAATTAAATAGGTGTGAGCTCCATGAACTTCAACTCCATCAAATCCTGCTTCTTTTGCTCTTTTTGCTGCCTCTATAAATTCTTTTATTAAATTTTCAATCTCATCCTTTGAAAGTTCCTTTGGTAACTCTGGATATATAGGGCTGTAAATACTGGAGGGAGCAACAGGTCTTTCTCCGGTAAGCTCCCTCATTGCCTTTCCTCCAGGGTGAGCTATCTGCATAAGGAATTTAGCTCCTGAAGATTGCACTATTTCACAGAGTCTGCTCATCCCCGGGACAAATCTATCAGAAAAAATTCCCAGAGTATTTATCCTTTGCTCTTTGTTTACCATTGTAAAAGGAGAAATAATAAGTCCTACCCCTCCTCTGGCACGAGCTTCAAAGTAATCAATCAAACTTTCGCTGACACTACCATCAACATCCTCAAAGTTAGCTCCCATAGGAGCCATAACTATCCTGTTTTTTATCCTTTTCTTGCCAATCTTCACAGGGGAAAATAGTTTTTCTAATTTCATTTAGTCCTCCCTTTACCTATTTAGTGATAAGTTCTTTGTTTAAAAGTCCCTCAGGAATCTCTCCTTTTAATGCTCTTACTATGTCCAGTACTGGTTTTGTTCTCAGTCTCACAAGGGATTTTTCTGAATAAAAAGCTGTATGAGGGGTAGCTATAAAGTTATCAAGCTTAAACAGGGGATTGTTTTTATCAGGGAATTCACTTTCCAGAACATCAACAGCTGCTCCCTGAATTTTTTTGTTAAGCAGGGCATTGTAAAGAGCCCTTTCGTCTATAATTGCTCCTCTTGAGGTGTTAACTATAAAGGATGTTGGTTTCATCAGGTCAAATTCCTTTTTGCCAAACATATGTCTTGTAGATTCTTTTAAAGGCGCATGAATGGAGATCACGTCAGATATCTTCAAAAGTGTATCAAATTCCACTCTTTCCACTCCTTCCTTTTTATAAAGTTCTTCATGCTTTCTGGGGGTAAAGGCTACTACTTTAAAACCAAGACACTTTGCCTTTTTTGCGAGTTTTCTTGCTATTTTGCCAAATCCTACAAGACCGAGTGTTAACTCACCAATGCTTTTTATTGGTATGCCAATTTTCCAATCCCATATTCCCTTTTTTACATTGGAGTCGTAGTAAAATATTTTTCTGACGCAGCATAGTATAAGAGAAAGTGCGTGATCTGATACTTCATCCTCACAGTAAAAAGGCACATTGACAATCATTATCCCCTTTTTTGTAGCTGCTTTAACGTCTATATTATCCACACCTATTCCATAACGAGCAATAACCCTGCATTTCTTTAAGTTAGATATGACTTTTTCTGAAATGGGAGCGTATTGATTAAGGAGAGCATCAGCTTGTGATGCTACTCTTATAACATCTTCTTCTGTTCTGCACTGAGCAGGAATAAGTTCTACCTTAATTTGTCTTTCTGCTTCCGCCTGGCTTAAAGTGCTTTTTTCTATCTCCAGATTTCCCCAGTTATAGTCAGTAACTATTAATTTGTATCTATCCATTTTCTGTATATTATATACTCCATTCAATCATTTTTGTCAAATGTTATAAAAGGACAAGGATGTAAAAGTGAGTAAATTTTAGATAGGTTTTGAAGTGGACTTATTTTGTTTGTTTCCCCCTTTCATGTTTTTAAACACTTTTATTATTCTTCCCTTTGCATTTTCAATGTGAACTGCAAGAAGCTTTTTTGCTTCTTCAGTGTCCTTTTTTATTATAGTATCTATTAAAGCTATGTGTTCCTCCAGGGTTTCCTTAAATCCCGGATTCATACGCTGGAATATTTTAATAAAGTCATAAATTTCATAGTACATCTCTTTTAGTTTTTTATTTTTAGAAGAGTTTACTATCAAAAGATGTAGTTGTTTATCTATTTCAAATTTGGTTTTTCTCTTTTTCCTGGTTATTCTTCCTCTTAATTCTTCTTCCATCTTCTGCTTCAGTTTTTTCAACTTATAAAGGTCTATATTTTCTATAGCAGAATCAAGTGCATATACCTCAAATATCCTTCTTATATCGTATATTTCTTCCATATCCTCAGGTGAGATGTCTGTAACATAATATCCCTTTCTTGGGTTTATGCTAATGAGTCTATCCTTAGCGAGTCTGTTTAGGGCTTCTCTCACAGGAGTTTGACTTATGCCAAGTTCTGTTGCTATTTTTTGAATATCAATCCTTTGCCCTAAGTTTAATTCAAGATTTATAATTTTGTCCTTTATTATTCCATATAC
>JAGGZA010000092.1 GCA_021162265.1 Candidatus Aerophobota bacterium
CTCGCATTATAAAAGTCAACCACACCTGCAACATTAAATTTAGTCATTAGCTGAAGGCTGTTAATTCCGCACCAATCCCATGATTGTATCCCATTTTTGTAAGCCCACAAAAAATCATAATCTCCATCCATATATTTTCTTATTTTTTGCAAAGCATTTTCACAATCAAGTGCCCAGGTTGTAATACTGCCCCCACTGAAAATATCATCACTCAGGTGCGTTCTTTTATCGGTTCCTCCATCAGCGTCCCAAAAGTGAGTAATAGTTGTAAGACTACCCTCACCAATTATATCAGTAAGAATATCAACAACCCAATCAGGTGGAATCATCGTCCAATTTGGTTCTCTTCCTAACCCATAATGATAAACAACATCATACAGGTCCTCTAAAACTACACCTGATACAATTTTCAATGCACCAAAAGAACCATCGCCACTTGAACCACTCCATATTTCATCAGTTCCCACATAGGAAGCTATCTCTGCCAGTTGTCCGGGAAAAGACCATTGAAGCAACTTAAATGCTTCTCTGGTGATGTACTGATGTCCCTCGTGCTGATGGGAATAAGCATTTCCAGCTAAAATAAATAAAACGATAAAAACTACAAAAATTAATTCCCTTCTCATTTTTCATACCCCCTACATTTCCTAAAAATTTACCTGAAATAAATTCAGGTTTATTATTGGCTTATTATCATAACCATAACAAACATTAAAGCTTCTTAAAGACCACTTCAATTTACCGTGATCATATATAATAAAGGCATTTCCCGCTGGTTCTATTGGCCTCCAGGAGAGGTAGAAACCAATTAATGAACCCACCGGAGGACCCAACACGCTTAAATATACCCCAATATTTTTATTATCAAGAAAAAAGAAATTACTTACACCTATCAAACCGCCTATAATGCTTCCTCCCAGGGTTGCCAGAAAAGAACCCTTTCCGTACCTGTCATTTCCTAAAACGTAAACTCCCAATCCATTACCCACTACATAACCCAAATAGAAACCACCCATAACATATTCGATCCCCGCAAAAGTAGGTCCATCGCTACGAACCTCATCCTTTGATGGAATTAAAGCACCGCTAATTCCAGCACACCAAAAACCAAAAAGAATACCAGATAATTCTCCAGCAATAATCTGTCTACAAATCCTGCTAACTTTAAGAGAAGACCCTTTTTCAGAAAGAAAAGAATAACCTGGAAATGTATAACCTCTCGAACTATTGCTAATCAATTCCCGTGTAGATTTACCACAGGATAAACCATCTGATAATTGCCAGAAACAAAACCCGCTAAATAAGTCAGAAGTTTTTAGAGTAACGTGCTGACATGCTGTTTGACTATGTGCATTAACAATTCCAATTAAAACTAATGATAGGACAACAGCCTTGAAAAATTGCCCCTTATCCATTTTCCTTTCTCCTCTTAAAAATTTGCTTGAAATAGATTAACATTCAACACTGGTCTATTACAATTATCGAAATAAACGTTAATGTTGCTTAACGACCATTTCAACCCACCCTGGCCCCAATTGATTAAGGCTCGCCCATGAGCCATCCCTCTTGGCTTACGGGATAAATTAAAACCAAGAATTGAACCTATCGGAGGACTTATTATGCTTAAGCAAGCTCCAATATCTTTATTATCAAGAGCAAAAAAAGTACTTACTCCTATCAAGGCTCCCAAAATACTTCCTCCTAAAGTAGCAAAATAAGAGCCCTTTTCGTATTTATCATTCCCAGCAATATACACGCCTATCGAATTGCCAAGCATATATCCGGCATACCACCCAATATATACATAGGCAAGTGTACCCATACTTTCATCACGAGGAGCAAAAGCCGGGAAAATACACATTCCAACGAAACTACAACCTAATCCGCTTATCTCTCCAATAACTATTTGTTTACAAATCTTGCTAAATTTCAGCGGCCTTTTTATTGTGGAGTTTGAATTATTTTCAACGAGCAGAGAATCACTGTTTTGCATATAACAATTCGAATAATTGCCATCCTGGTAATCGAACTGTTTACTAAATGGGTCATTCACAAATCTATTAAAGACCAGATTACCAACACAAGCAACTGCCTCTGGTGATTTTCCAGGAAAAGACATTTGAAGCAATTTAAAAGCTTCCCG
Organism: Candidatus Aerophobota bacterium; assembly: GCA_021162265.1. Lineage (GTDB taxonomy): Bacteria > Aerophobota > Aerophobia > Aerophobales > B3-G15 > CBFDTW01. Next base: position 2,144 of record JAGGZA010000092.1, read on the forward strand.
GGTAATGTGCTGATGCATAGTTTGTTTGTGTGCATTAGCACCTCCCACCAAAACCAACGATAGAACAACAGCACTAAAAAATAGTCTCTTACTCATTTTCTCCTTCCCTTTTATAAATCAACCTGAAATAAACTAACTTTTAACACAAGATCATGATAACAATCACAGCAAATTCTAACACCCCTCAATGACCATCTCAACTTACCCTGGCAATAATTGATTAAGGCTCGTCCATGAGTCATTTCTCCTGACTTACGGGACAAATTAAAACCAAGAATTGAGCCTATTGGAGGACCTAATACAAGAGCAGAACATAAAGGTCCTTTTGCATCACACTGATCAAAAATGTAAAGTCCAACAGTTGCACCAATTATTGAACCAACTAAAGTTTTAAGATATGAACTTTTATATTTAGTTTTACCTGACCAATATACTCCTATAGAATTACCTACTGTATATCCAATATACATGACACTTGCTACATAACCTGCGCCGACAATTCCATGCTTACCTTTAGGGTAAAATGGGCCAGCAATTACTGCACTTAAAAAACTGCAACCTACTCCGCAAAGTTCTCCCCTAATAAATTGTTTGCCATAATAAAAAACTTTGTCTTTTACATTGCTTTCAATTTTTTGACTATTTGTATTCATTTTTTTTCAGCAAAAGTGAATCTTATATCATAATTGTCATCATGTTTTTGGCTCAAACTCTGTTTTACCCTTAGAGTTTTAACACCGACTTTTCTTAATGGGAACAATTTTACAAATTTCAGATGAATATTCGGGATATATTGATGAATCTCAATTTGATGAGCAAACACAACCCCTGTAAGAAATAAAAATAAAGATAGTTTAGTCACTAACAACTTTTTTGCCATTCTCCATCCCCTCCTAAAAGTAAAAAAATACCCCCACCAGGTTAATCGAGAAATCACATCGAAATGGAAAATCAGATCGAGCGCTGCTACTTAAGACATTCACACCCGGATGCTCAATCCTACTGACATCTTTTGTCTTCGAGCTATAAAAACCAGCAAACGAACCTACAGTCAGAGCTATAATCAGAAGATACGGAGCAGCACAGGAAACCTTTGGATTATCGAAACGCGAAGCAAAGTGAAGCACCGCAAATCCACCTAACACTCCCAGGGACATCCCTAAAAAAGTATTCAAATAGGAACCTTTGTATTTGCTTCTCCCGCCCAGATAAACTCCCCAGGAATTACCAAGGCAATATCCTGTGTAAAATCCTACTAAGGAGTGGACAAATCCCTTACTTGCAAAAGGTCCCGTCTCCCTCTCACAATGATCTTCCGGTGCCAATGAAGCAAAAACAGCCATGCTGTAAAACCCGGCTCCAACCCCTATCGCTTCAGCCAACACCAGTTGTCCCATTATAGTTTTTTAAATTATATTTACAGCTGCACTGTGTTGGGAATTTAGAATCTTCGCCCCTGCCGGAATTCAACCGGGAAACACCACCTACTGTGTCCTGTAACACTGTTCCGAATAATCCTCCAGCCTGCTCTCCCGATACTAATGACCCTCCAAAGACTACCAGAATGAAAAATACTACTTCTATCAGGTTTTTAACTCCCATACTTTTCATTCCCATCCCGGTGTTTCTCTCACATACGAAATAACGATAAAATCCCCCTTGCATCACCTTGCCTCCCTCCAAATATCTTCCTTCAATTCCCACTGTATCTTTCCCCACAGTGTTATGAAAATTGCAACCTGAAGATTATCCGAAACGACCCC
>JAGGZA010000121.1 GCA_021162265.1 Candidatus Aerophobota bacterium
AAAGGTGGTGATGTCAGGCTTATGATGGCAGAGCTCTATGGCAAAAAAACAGGTTACTGCAAGGGAAAAGGTGGCTCCATGCACATTGCCGATATTGACCTGGGTATATTAGGGGCAAATGGAATAGTTGCAGCTAATATACCTATTGTGGGAGGGGCTGCTCTTTCTGCAAAGCTTAGAGGAACAGACCAGGTTGCTGTGAGCTTCTTTGGAGATGGAGGAGCAAATGAGGGAATATTCCACGAGGGAGTAAATTTAGCTTCGGTGTGGAAACTTCCTGCTATCTTTGTCTGTGAGAATAATCAGTACGCTATCTCTACCCCTCAATCAAAGGCCACCGCCATATCTAACATAGCAGATAGGGCAGTATCTTACGGTATACCTGGATTTACCGTTGATGGTATGGATGTTTTAGCTGTTTACGAGGTTGCAAGCAGGGCTGTTGAAAGGGCAAGAAAAGGAGAAGGTCCAACCCTTATTGAGTGCAAGACCTGCAGGTTTAAAGGTCACTACGTTGGTGAGGGTTCAAGAGGGCTTTCCTACAGGTCTCAGGAGGAGATAGAAAAGTGCAGGGAAAAATGTCCTATTGAGAGACTTAAAAACTACCTTATAAAAGAAGGTATTTGTGTGGAATCTGAGTTAGAAGATATAGATCGCAGGGTTGATGAGGAAATTGAAGATGCAGTAAAATTTGCCGAGGAGAGTCCCTATCCTCTGCCAGAGGATGCACTGAAAGATCTATTTGTGGAGGAAGTAGAATGAGAGAGATAACCTATGGTGAGGCAGCCTGTGAGGCAATTTCTGAGGAAATGGAAAAGGATAAAAGGATATTTTACATGGGAGAGGATGTGGGAAGGTTTGGAGGAGCATATGGAACAACAAAGGGACTCTGGGAGAAATTTGGGGATGAAAGGATTAAGGATACCCCTATGTCTGAGGCTGCTATAATTGGTTACGCCCTGGGAGCTGCAATAACAGGAATGCGTCCCATTGCAGAGATAATGTTTTGTGACCTTTTGTGTCTTACAATGGATCAGGTGGTAAATCAGGTGGCAAAGGTGCATTATATGTTTGGAGGAAAAGTAAAGGTCCCCCTTGTTATAAGAGTTCCCTTTGGCGGTTTAAGAAGAGCAGCAGCTCAACATTCCCAGCATCTTGAGGCATGGTTCATGCATATACCAGGTCTTAAAATTGTTGTTCCTTCAACTCCTTATGATGTAAAAGGACTTCTTAAAACAGCTATAAGGGAAAATAATCCTGTTATATCCTTTGAACATATACTTTTGTACCAGACAAGAGGAAGTGTTCCAGAAGAGGAGTACTCTATACCCATAGGGAAGGCTGATGTAAAGAGAGAGGGGAAGGATATAACCCTTATAAGTTATTCACTTATGCTCCACAGATGCCTTTCCGTTGCAGAAAAACTTCACAAAGAGGGAATAGAGGTTGAGGTTATTGATTTAAGGAGTCTTTACCCCCTTGATATGGAAACAATACTGAATTCGGTTAAAAAAACAAATAAGGTAGCTATCTGTCATCAGGCAGCTTTAACAGGAGGAGTAGGAGCAGAGGTTGGTATGAGGATAACAGAGCAGGCATTTGATTTTCTTGATGCACCGGTTAAAAGAATTGCTGCCCGGGATGTTCCTGTTCCCTTCAGTCCTGTACTTGAGGATTTTGTTGTTCCCACTGAGAGAAGGATAGAGGAAGAGATTAAAAAGATGCTGTGAGTTTCCAAACGAGGAGATAAAAATGGCTATTCTTATTACAGGAGGTTATGGTCTACTTGGTTCATGGCTTGTTCATCGGTTTGTAAAAGAGGGAAAAGATGTAATAGTAATTGATACAAAAAAAAGAGAGCTTGATTACTTAAGTGAGGTTGAAGGTGAGTTTAAGTTTGTTCAGGGAGATATACTTGATTTTCCTAAATTGGGGGAGGTTTTTGCTGAGAATAAGATAGAGGGGGTTATTCATACTGTTTCATTAATGCCCTCTCCCTTTTTTTTAGAGAATCCTTACAAAGTTATAAGTATAAATGTGATGGGGGTAGTTAACCTTCTGGAACTTGTGAGAATTTTCAATGTAAAAAAATTTCTGTATATAAGCTCAGGCGCAGTTTATGGAGAGGTCAAGGATAGACCTTCAGAACTAACCCATCCTCTGAGCCCGAGTGATCTTTATGGAGCTACCAAGGCAAGTTGTGAATTTATTGGTCAGCAGTACGAGAAAGATCATGGAATTGATTTTAGAAGTGCCAGACCTTACTTTTTCTTTGGTCCAGGCAGGTTTCCCTCAGAGCAGACTTATCTTTTCAAGCGTCTTTTAGCACCACTTGAGGGTCTTGAGGGGCTTGAGCTTGAAAAGGGGGCAGATCAGAGATTGGGTTTTACTTATGTTAAAGATATAGCAGAGGGATGTTATCTTCTTTATCAGGCAGAGAACATTAAGCACAAGGCGGTAAATATAGCCACCGAGGAGGTGGTATCTTTCCCTGAAATGGTGAGGTTAGCCCAGAAGTACAGTGATAATCCAACAGAGGTTAAAATAGGTCCAGGGAAATTCATGCCAAGAGGTGAAACTCTTGATGTTTCTCTTGCTAAAGAAGAACTCGGATTCTATCCAAAGTATAGCGTGGAGAAAGGTATGAAGGAGTATGCTGAGTGGATAAGAAATAACAGAGAGAGATTAAAATCTGGAGGAAAACAATGAAGGCAATTGTAAAGACCAGAGAAGAGGTGGGATTTGAACTTCTCGATGTTCCTGTACCCAGAGTAGGTGATGATGATGTTTTAATTAAGGTCAAAGCTGCTGCCATATGTGGCTCAGATTTAAAATTTTATAAATGGGTCCCCTGGTGCAAGAATGTGATAAAGTCTTTGCCTTTTATACCGGGTCATGAATGTTGTGGTGAGGTAGTGGAAATAGGGAAAAATGTAGAGGGTATAAAGCTTGGTGATAAAGTAGCTGCAGAGACTCATGTTCCCTGTGGGGTTTGCTGGCAATGTCGACATAATCGTCCTCATACCTGTGAAAAAATGGAGCTTTTTGGTCATAGTATAGATGGAGGATTTTGTGAATATGCGCTTATACCTGATAGAGCTGCCCGAAAGGTTCCCGATGAGATTCCCTATGAGTATGGTTGTTTGCTTGAGCCTATGGGTATTCCTTACAGGGCAGTTGAGATAGGAGAGGTTGAAAAAGACGCAGTGGTAGTAATTGGATGTGGTCCTATTGGACAGTTTGCTATTGCTTTTTCTAAAATTTTAGGGGCAGAAATTATTATAGGGATAGATGTTAATGAGAAAAGGCTTAAAATTGCTGAAAAGATGGGGGCTACCTATCTTATTAATCCTGAGAAAGAGTCTGTGGTTAAAAGAGTAAAGGATATTACCAGAGAATATGGTGGAGGGGCAGGGGTAATTATCGATGCATCTGGCAATGCAAAAGCTGTGAAGGAAGCTTTCAGTTATCTGCGGGTGGGGGGTAATTTTGTTATACTTGGACAAACAGATGGTCCTTTACCCCTTAATCCTTCAGTTGACATTGTTTTTAAAGAGGCAAAAATTATGGGTTTGTTTGGAAGAAGAATCTGGGATACGTGGGAGAAAACAGAAAAACTTTTACTTTCAAAAAAGATGAATCCCGAGCCTGTCATCACCCACAGATTTTCCTTGGATGATTACGAGAAAGCCTTCCAGGTAGCTTTGTCCGGAGAAGGGTGTAAGGTACTTTTTATTCCTTAAACCATCTTTTTATAAGATAGGGTTTCATTTTCTCAAATTCATTACATAGTTTCTCTATAACTTCCTCGGCTTGATATGTGGGCATTCGTCTTGTTTCTATTACGAAGGAAGCTGTACGGGCGAAATAAAGCGGAACGAGAGAATTAAGAAGTTTTTCGTTTGCATTCTGCGGAAGAGAATCATTACTTTTTGCATTGTTCCTGTAGGCAACTGCAAAGTCATAAACTAATTTTACCCAGAGATCTACAGGAAAGTTAAATTTTTCACCTGGTAAAGAAGCAATTTCTTCAATTCTCTCCGCGTTTTCCCGGGGCAGGAAAGATTGCCAGTAATCCCTATTTTCTTTAACTCCAGCTTTGAATTTTTCAATCATTGAATCAAGCTTGACGATTACAGGTTCTGGAAAAACCTCACAACGAAATCCGTACAGAGAGGTAGAGTGAGAGCCCTTTATAGCTCTCCAGTTGTTCTCATACTGGGTCATAAGATAAAAGAGAGTTCCAACAACCTGTTTAAACATAGGACCAAGAGAAAAAGAAGGGTCCTTTGCGTCGTGAATCTTGGCTCCCAGAAAAGATTGGCATATCTTAAAACCTTCGTTAATGGCTATGGTGGTCATCCATATATCTATTCCATAACGGGCTACATCTGTTCCCCACACATTTTTGCTTAAGAAGTTTTCAACCATTCTTCCAGAGAAGCCAAAATCCCCTCCAATAGGTTGGCGTATTCTTTTTCCATAAAGAGCTCTGGTGAGAGGGTAAACTATTGAGTTGGTAATTGTTCCATCGTATTTGTGGCGAGCATAGTAAGGTGCAACGTAATCGTAACCTTTTATAATAATGGGGCCAGCTAAAAGCTGTATCCATTCAGGGGTTATACTTCTAAGGTCTGAGTCTACTACAACACAGGCACTGGCATTTAACTCGTACGCCATTTCAAAGATAGCCTTAAAAGCGCTTCCTTTACCGGGGAGACCATAATAAGGAGCTGCTACACTTCTGGCAGGATGAACTGGATGTTCCACCAGGATAGTGTCAAGATCTGTATACACACTTGTTTGCTTGACAATTTCTCTTGTTCTGTCAGTGGAACCGCCATCTGAATTCATAATCAATGCCTTTTGGTTTGGGAAGTACTTGGCAAGCCCGCATTGCACAGCTCTTACCACCTGGCCTATAGTTTTTTCGTTGTTATAACTGGGAATTCCAACCAAAATGTCAGCTTTTCCTACCTGTTCTAACTTTTCTCTTGCTTCTTCGTGGAGGGTAGTTTGGACTTTCATGTTTTATGCCCCTTTAATTAACCTTTTTTAAAAATTTTGTTCAGATTTTAGCCATTATTGAAACATTGTCAATAGGTAAATTTGTCAGATAAATGTTAAATGATCTGGGTAGGGGAAAGGGAAAGGTAATTGATGCCCCTTTTCTTAATATCGGCTTAAAAATTTTATTCTTTAATTAGCTTATTTAATATACTATTTGTTTTCTTTTTTTAGCTTCATCACTTCTTCCAGAGCCTTATCTGCCCATTCAGTTGCAGGGTATCTATCTAAGATCTTTCCCAGTATTTTCATTTTTCTTTTCTTATCCTTTTCCTGAGAAGCTTCGTCAAAAAGCTTTCTTGCTTTGGTATGTTTTTCAACCTCTTTTTTTTCCTGGGGTCTGGAAACCATACCAACAAGGAAGCCCAGTGCGAAACCAGCTATTCCACCAAGGATAATCCCGACAAAGAAATTAACCGGTAATTCCATCGCTTCACCTGAAAATTTGTTTTTTTTATTTTGTCTGCTGTACAGTAATAAAAGATTTTATCCCCGAAGATGATGACAATTTTAAAACATAAAAGTCGTTTGTCAATTTTTGTTTGACAAATTCTTCATCATGTGGTAAAGGTGTAATCTCATAGGATTTTATAGAGAAAAGGAAGAGGGAGTAAAATGAAGAGCCAGCGCAAAAGAGAGTTTTTTTATTTTCTGTTTTTATTTTTTGTAGTTTTGATTTTCTCAATTGGGGTAAGCAGACCATTGTATGCAGCTTCTACTCCAGGTAATGGTTTTCTTTTTACCACTCAACAGCTTCAGCAGCAAGAGGAACCTTTGCAGGAGATTCTTCCCGGGCCAAGCTTTCTGGAAAAAGCAGCAAATTTTTTGTATGTTTTATACGACTATGTAAGAAAAGCTATAGTATTTCTTCTTGAAAAAACCATATTTAAAGAAAATCCTAAATTAGCTGATTTTTATGGAGATGTTGCCAGTTTTTTAGCAAGTCTTACCGCTGTGTATCTTCTTCTCCTGCTGGTTTCTTCTGCCAAGAAGATTATAGGTCTGCTTCTTCTTCTGGGATGGGCCCTTTTTATTGTTGCCATTTTAGTAAGGGGATAACTTTTTTATTTTAATTTACAAAGGCTTGACAAAACTTTTTTTGTCGGTAGAATGTAAACGTATTCAAATAACTTCATATTAATTCTCTGAATTGTGCTTTAATAAAAGAAAAAATCAGTCTATGTACTTTGTGAAAATGTGTACAAAACAATGAGAGTAGAGCTAACTATCAAAGATATAGCCAGGTTAGCAGGAGTTTCCACCGCCACAGTTTCTCGTGTGATTAACGATTACCCTGGAGTGCGAGAAAAAACTCGCATAAGAGTGAAAAAAGTTATTGATAAATTTGGTTACCAGAGAAATATACTGGCAAGAAAACTGGTAACAAAGAAAACTTCCATTATCGGGGTAGTTTTGTCTGATATAACCAACCCATTTTATTCTGAGATAGCAAGAGGAATAGAAGATGAGGCGAGGAAGTGGGGATACACAGTAATTTTTGGTAGTACTGATAACACACGAGAAATTCAAAAAGAGTATGTAAATCTCTTTCGAGAACAAAGGGTAGATGGAATAATATTTGCTTCAGTGGCTTTGCAGGATCCCGATGTTGAAAAGTTATTTAAAGAAGATGTTCCTTTCGTGCTGGTAAACAGGAAACTGGATACAATTAAAACTGATTTTGTGGTCCTGGATAATGTAAAGGGAGCTTATATGGCTGCAGAACACCTGATTAAACTTGGACATAAAAGAATAGGTTTTATATGTGGACCTTTGAATTACTCTACTGGGGTGGATAGATTAAGAGGATATAAAGAGGCCTTGAGAAAATATAATATAGAGGAATATCCGGAGTTAGTAAAATCAGGTAATTTTCGCCAGGAGAGTGGGTATCGTGCCTTTAAGGAATTTATGAGTATGAAAAGTCCTCCTACTGCAGTTTTTGCCTCTAATGATTTTATGGCTCTTGGTGTTCTGGAAGCAGCTTTAGAACTTGGGATCAGAATACCAGAGGATATCGCACTGGTTGGGTTTGATGACATAAATTTTGCCTCCTTTAAATTTGTAAGTTTAACGACAGTCGCTCAGCGTAAATATGAGATGGGGGCTAAAGGTATTCAGCTTCTTATAAAGAAAATAGAAAGTTCGGAAAGATGGATACCCCAGGAAATTTATCTTAAACCCAGGTTAATTATTAGAGGTTCATGTGGTTATAAATTGAGTGGGAAGAAGAGAAAAAAAGGGGGTGTTAGATGACAGAATTATGGCTTTTTCGCACAGCCAGGAGTATTTTATTTGGAAATGATGCAACTAAAAAGATAGGGGAAGAGTTGAAAAGATTAAATAAAAGCAATGCATTAGTGATTACTGATAGATGAGGTTTTTGAAATAGAAAAAGGAGGAAAGACAAGTTATGATATTCATCCTTATGAACATGAAGTGTTAATACTTGAGGGTACAGGAATTTTAAAGAGTGATAAAAGAGAAGAAAAAGTAAAACCCTATGATGCTATTTACATTGCTCCAGATGAGCCTCATCAATTTGTAAATGATGGCGATGAGACCCTGAAGATTATTTGTGTGATTCCAAAGGGTAAGGAGGATCATCTTAAGTAGCGAGGTTAAAGAGGATAAGCAGCCAATTTTAAAATTTAGCCATGAGGTTAATCAGGTAAGAAATGACTTTTTATAAAGAAAAGATTTTTTAAGAGCCATCAGGGTAAACTTTAAGGAAAAGGGAGTAGAATGAGATAATGTAAGCCAAGTTAAAGGAGAGAGTTATGAGGAAAGGATATAGAGGAAAAATTTTGAGAGTGGACTTAACTCGGAGGAAAATATTAATTCAATCCTTGGATGAAACAGATCTTGAGAAATTTATAGGGGGAAGTGGTTTGGGGGCAAAATTTCTATATGAAGAAGTGCCTGCAGATACAGAACCTCTTTCTCCGGAAAACCTTCTTATTTTTATGGCAGGTCCCTTAGTTGGTTCCGGTACTCCGGGTTCTGGTAGGCATGAGGTGGTATTTAAATCTCCTCTAACCGGCATTTTTGCAAGGTCTGGAGTTGGAGGAAGCTTTGGCGTGAATTTAAAGAGAGCAGGATTTGATGGAATAATCATATCTGGTAGGTCCAGTAAGCCTGTGTATCTTTTAGTTTATGATGGTCAGGTTGAAATTAAAGATGCAACTCATATCTGGGGAAAAGATACTTATGAAAGCGACAGAATATTGAGAGAGGAAATTGGCAGGAAAGCTACTGTTGCAGTTATTGGTCCGGCAGGAGAGGGAATAGTAAAGATAGCTGGAATTTCCCACGATGGAGTGCATTCTCGTATGGCTGGTAGATGTGGCTCTGGCGCTGTAATGGGTTCAAAAAACCTTAAGGCAATAGTTGTTTACGGAAAAGATAAAGTAGATGTTGCATTTCCTGAGAAGTTAAATCAGTACAAAAAGCAAATCCTTCCTCATATAAAAATGGTTAGCGAAGGCATGAGGAAGTTTGGTACTGCAGGAGGGATTCCTAATTATGAGAGGATAGGTAATTTCCCTCATAAGAACTGGGCTTTATCCAACTGGGAAGAGGGAGCAAACAAGATATCCGGCCAAACTATGGAAAGGACTATTTTGACAGGAAGGTATGCCTGTCACGATTGCCCTATAGCCTGTGGCAGGATGGTTAAGGTGGATGAGGGACCTTTTGCTCCTGTTAATGGAGGAGGTCCTGAGTACGAAACCGTTGCAGCCTTAGGAAGCTTATGCCTGGTGGATAATATAGAGGCAATAGCAAGGGCTAATGAACTCTGTAATAGATTGGGCCTTGATACGATGTCCACAGGAGCAGTCATTGCTTTTGCCATGGAAGCTTTTGAAAGAGGGATTATTACAGATAAAGATACAGGTGGTGTTGAGCTTACCTGGGGTAATGCGCAGGCTCTATTAAAAATGATTGAGAAAATAGCCAGAAAGGAGGATATTGGAGAGGTTTTGTCAGAAGGGGTACGCAGTGCAGCAAATAAGTTAGGTAAAAATACAGTTGAGTTTGCTATACATATAAAAGGGCTTGAGCCTTCCTATCATGACCCGAGGTGTTTTTTCAGTCATGCTTTAAATTACGCAACTGCTGCAAGGGGAGGTTGTCATAATGGGAGTCAATCTCACTCCTGCGAGATAACTTTGAGTTGCCCTGATTTAGGGATAAACGAACCTCAGGATAGACACCTTGTGGATGGGAAAGCAGAGTTCACCATGAAACTGCAAAACCTCATGTGTTTTTACGATTCTCTGGTTCTCTGTAAGTTCTTTCATACTTCTGGCTCTCTCACTCCTCAACAGGTAGTAAATTTTTTGAATTATACTACTGGATGGGATTTTAATCTGCAGAGTGCTATGGAAGCAGGTGAGCGAATATTTAACCTTCAGAGGATGTACAATGTAAGATGTGGAATTTCAAGGAAAGATGATACCTTACCCCCCAGGTTTCTTACTCTTAAAAGAGAAAAGGATAAACTTCCGCCTCTTGGTCAGCTTTTAAGTGATTATTACGAGCTAAGGGGGTGGGACGAAATGGGTATTCCAACCGAGCAAAAATTAAAGGAGCTTAGCCTGGAAAAGCTATAAATATTCAGGTCTTTGTTATCTTATCAATTTCCTCTTTTACCATTTTAAGGTCCATTATAAACTGCTCTCTCCAGTAAGGTTTGTATATACAGGCTGCAGGGTGCAGGGTGGGAAGGAGGATTGTATTATTGGGCAGAGTAAATTTCTGTCCTCTTAAGTAGGTAATACCACGGGTAGTATTAAGCAAATTCTGTGTGGAAAATTTACCCAGGGTGCAGATTATCTTAGGGTTAATTATCTGAATTTGCTTTTTAAGATAAGGAAGACAGCGAGCAATTTCCTCCGGTCTTGGATTTCTATTGCCAGGGGGGCGGCATTTGAGTATATTAGCAATGTAAAATTTATCCTCCGGTATTCCCAGGTTTTTAATAGTTTCTCTTAAAAGTTTTCCGGCTGCTCCCACAAAGGGTCTTCCCTGCAAGTCTTCCTCTTTACCCGGTGCTTCTCCCACAAACATAAGGATAGCTTCAGGGTTTCCCTCTCCAAAGACAAGATTGGTACGAGTTCTATAGAGGGAACACTTCTGGCAATTTTTTATTTCCTCATAGAATTTCTCAAGTAAAAGAGCCTTATTGTTTGCAGAAGGTTTTCTTCCCATCCTTTTCTCAAGATAATTTTTAAAATCCCTTATTATTTCAAGATACTCAAGGTAAAAAGTTTTCTCCATATTTTTTAATAATCCGCAAGGGGTTTTACAGGTTGATAAGGAAGTAAGTTTTTCCGGTGTATATGATAGGATATTATCTTTTCCTCTCCGGGTAAAATCTGGATTTCCCACAGCAAATGGTGAGCATCTTCTTTCTTGTAGCAGGGAGGGTAGGATTCAATTAATTCCCAGCAGTCAGGAATATATTCTCTTATTAGAATTTTAACTTTCTCTCTCTTTTGATTTTTCAAGACAATCTCGTACCTTTCGCTGGTATCATATACCTGTGTATTTCCTGCAATATCCCTTCTTATATTAATTCGGGAAAATTCAATTAATTTTCTTTCAATCTTTATATCCTGAACTCCGCTTACGGTTAGCTTTAATTTTTCTCCTGGATTAATTAAACCAGTATTGTCTTCTCCCAGAAAGGTTAAGCCACTTTCCTCTCCTCTCTTATAAATTCTTATTTTTCCAGGATAAAGGGGAAACGAAGTATTATTGGTAAGCTGGTATTGAAGAATGATTTTTCCTCCATATTTTTGATAGTCCAGAATATAGTTTCTTTTAACAGGTAGGTAAAGATTGTTGAAAAGGAAAAGTCTTTTTTCTTCCATATTCTTAAGGTTTGTGTTCCATTCTCTTCCAGCTTTATCTATAAAATGAGCTTGAGTAAACTCTCTTCCTGTATTATTGGAAAGATCAAGCATTCCCTTCAGGAGGATATGGTTTTCTTTCTCTTTTACATAAGCTATATAATTGTAGTTTGCCTTTAGTCCCTCAATAACATAGAGAATTCCCACCTTTTCTGTGCTTTCTTTCTCGCTGTAAATAATCCAGATTAATGTTGGGATATTTTTAATCGTAGTTGATAATATCTGAATTAGTTTTAAGTTGGCATTAACAAATTCTATTCTCACAGAACCTGGAACTATTTTTATTCCCTGGTAGCTAAAATAAATCCTGTTTATTCCCTGGTGGAATTTTATATACCTTTTTTCAGTAACCAGGGCTTTCTCATCTGTTATCATTTTTACTCTTAGAGATTCTTCAGGTAATAAAATACCTAAATTGGAAGAGTACGCAGCTTTACAGAGATAACCTATGCTAACAATTATCAGAAAAAAGAATACCGGCTTTTTTAATAAATTTCTCAATTTTTAGCCTCTTACCTTAGTCTAATTATTTTTTTAATTGTATAGCTAAAACAGATTTTTTCTTCTGGTGGTAAAGTTAATTCAAACTCTATAGAATTTGCCTGTCTTTTTTTAATCGGGATAGTTGAGTTAATCAACATCCACTCCCCTGTAATTCTTTCTATGACCTTTACCTTACTCTCTTTCTTCAGAAAATTTTTTATACAAAGTTCATATTTTTCTTGCTCTGTATATTCTGTAAGGATTTTTCTCGAGCTGAACTCCAGATTATCCCTTGAAAAAGATACCAGTTTTCTTTCTATTTTTAGCCCTTCTTCCTTCCCTATGATGATTTTAGCTTCTTTCCCGGGTGAGGTATAGTCCATCCTGCCTCTTCCCAGGAGTTCCATCTTTGTGCCTTCCTCAGAAACTATCCATCCTGTTAGATAACCAGCAGGAAGTGGAAATTGCTGATTGTTGTTAAATATATAACTGACAGATGGAAATTCTCCCTCTCCTGTAAAATCAAAAGTATAGGTTAACTCACAGGAAAGATTTCTGCAGATGAAGAGGTTTAAATGTGCTTTCTCTTCATCTTTAAGTTCTCGTTCTCCTTTAATTTGATAAATATAGTACTCAGCTACAGCTTTCTTTTGTATTTCCGGGATGGCGGCGTTCTCTATTATTTTTAAAGCCTTTATATCTTTGCCTTTTTGAAGTACTTTTCTTTCCCTTTTTTCTGCTAAGTGAGGTTTTCCTGCTGCAAGTCTTATTTTTGCCTTTGTAAAATCCTTCCCACTTTTATTTTCAATACTTACCCATCCATAGAGATATAGTGCTCTATCTTTATTTTGATTTAGCTCCAGGTCGTAGTAAACCTGCCAGGATATTCCTTTGATAAAGTATGTTACTTCTATTTGTTCTTGAAGAGATTGAGAGGATTTTACCTTCCATAGTATTTTACCCACTGAAGGGATAAAGGTGCTTTCTTCAACTTTAACCTTATCAGGATGCCCGATTATTCTCAGGCTAACGGAGGAAGAATCTGTTTTTTCCGGGAGGTCAAATTGAATATAACACTCTCCCTGCTTTAAACCTACAAGGTAATTTTCCTGCACAAGAGTAAGGTTCACACTCTGATAAATGGTAAGAGTGGTAAATTGAGGAGAAATGAGGACACAGGCACCCGTCAGAGCAAACCCTGTTATTCCTTTGAAGAATAATATGCCTGTTATAAGTAAGATAAGATAATAGGTTCTTTTTTTCATCAACTTTTTACCCCTACGTATTCCAGAACCCCCCTGAAGACCTTTCTTGTGATAAACAGGAAAAACTCCTTTCTCTTTATTTGTTCAAAAATAAATCGAGGTCTTAGATAAAAGCTAAGGTAGGCTCTTAAAAGCCACCTGTTAAGATTTGTAGCAACCTGTCCCGGGAGCTTCATAACCTGGTCAAGAATGGTGTACTTTGACCAGTCTTTTGTTAAAAGCCAGCCCTTTTCTTTAGCCATTTCAAATAGCTTCGTACCGGGATAGGGAGTACATATGGTAAACTGTACAAAGGAAGGACTTAATTTTTTGGCGAAGTTTATAGTTTTTTTAATTGTTTTTACTGTTTCCCCGGGGATTCCAATTATGAAAGTAGCGAAACTATTTAATTTTACTTTTTTTATAAGATCTATAGTTTTTTCTGCCTGGGTTAAAGTAATACCCTTGCTTATTATGTCCAGTATTTCCTGGGAACCTGATTCAATTCCAACATAAATTGTATGACAGCCTGCTTTTTTTAGTTTTTCTATCAATGCCTCATTTATAGTGTCAACCCTTGAAGAACAGGACCAGGAAATTCCAAGATTTTTCTCAATTAAAAGGTCACATATTTTTTCTGCTCTTTTCTTATTTAATGTAAATGTATCATCCAGAAATTCTATTTCTTTCACCTCATACTTATCTTTTAAAAGTTTTATCTCCTCTATAACATTTTCAGGAGTTCTTGCCCTCCATATTTTGCCGAAAAGCTGGGAGGAGGAACAAAAAATACAGGAAAAAGGACAGCCTCTTGAGGTCATTATATTACCGAATCTTTTCCCTTCCAGA
>JAGGZA010000017.1 GCA_021162265.1 Candidatus Aerophobota bacterium
GTGATATATTAAGAAAATGCTTTCCTATCTCTTTTCTCATTATTAAAGGTTGAATCTCAATCAGTAAACCCCTTTAGAAAGGGCGGGGCCTTAACTCCACTCTTTCTTAATAAATATCTTTTCCCCATCCACGAAGGAGCGAAGCTTTCTAACGGGGGCAACCTCTTCTGTGCGCTTGGGCATTGGTTCAACCTAAGCTCTGTTTCAATATGGCTTAATACTAAAACTTAGTCTTTTGGGATTACTTCACCATCCTCGCCTCTAATTCCACATAATCTTTCAGTCATCTAAATAAAGCAAAGTTTCACTTATATCTTTCGCTTCAGTTAAAATCTGATTGAGGTTTAACCTTCAGCACAGATTGAACCTATGTAGTGTTTAACTACATTTTAGAGATCGTCTACGCAGTCGCCCCAGAGGTCTACGCCAGTTTGACTACAAGAATCACATGCTTCGTTCTCACTACAATATGTATCTGCCGCATGGTCGGCTAAATTTCCGCAGTGGTCTATATACATGTTGTAATTCTGGCATCTTCCTAGCCTCCGTGTTGCGGTGGCTAAAAAGCCTTGATTATTTACTGTTGTTCCTCCATTACCTACGGCGATTGAAAAAGTCCAGTGGCGGTTAGTAATGTTAATATCCAAGTTGTCATTTATTGTGTCAGTATCGTCCGCGGCAACATACTCTTCCTGCTCAGCATAATACAACTTCTCTCCCTCCTGAATATGCCCTAAACCACTTCTTCCTTCTCCACCTCTTGCCTTTTCAATCGTCTTGGTATACTGTGGAATACCAATTGCCGCAAGGATACCGATGATGATAACGACAACCAGGAGTTCGATAAGGGTGAACCCCTTAAAAGCCCGCACCAACCATTGTTTCATTTTGTCCATTTCTCCCTCCTTTCCTTTCTCGCCAAAGGCGAGAGCCTGCGAAATGAGCAAAGCGAATAAAGCAGGATAGAAATTTGCTTCGCAAATTTCGCTGTCCATCTTCCTTATTTTAATTTTTGAAAATTGAAAATTTATCTTGCTTGTAACTTGGTTTTATGTCGAGCAATAAAATCTGCAATTTTAGACATAGCAAAACCTATAAGTGCAACTAATACCACCCCCCCCATAGCCACATAAAACGCGCCTTTGTTCATTTCAATCACACCCCCATTCTTAATCTGGCGGAATTGTCAAAAATCCTAAAACTAAAGCAATAACAGTAGTAAAAACTCCAATTATAACCCCCCTCATATCTACTCTCTGAGTTAATAAACTTCCAATGATAACTATAGTGAGAACATATTTTACCACATCTACAAGCATTTTGCCAATTATTTTCCGTCTTTCGTAATTCATCTGGTATAACTCTCATACCTGATTGCACAAAGTTTAAAAAAGATTACGCAGATTTTTCCGATGAGTATTTAATCGATGTAATCAGATTTTAATCGCTGTAATCAAGGGCGGCACTTTTGTGACGCCCTAAAATTCTCTCTTGGTCTAACCTTTGCAAGATGGTTATCATCTTATCTTGCCCATCAACAAGCTTGCTCACTTCATGCTTAAACTCCTGGCGGGTAACCATATTATCTAAACGCACTGTGTTCTCGGCTACTTGAGAAGCAAGTATATCAATAGATCTCTCAACTTTGTCAAGTCTGGATTCAACTTTGTCGATTCTTCTGGTAAGTTTGACTTCTACTTCTCTAATTTCTTTTTTGAGCTCAGTTTCGACTTTCTTCAAATCACTCTTTGTCGCTGGCTTGTTTTTATCTCTTATCTCTTTTCTGGTCCCTGGCATCTCTCCTCTCTTCTTTATCCTCCGATCTTGGTCATCTTGAATATCGGCAGATACATTGAAACAATCAGCGTCCCGACTACTGCGCCCATCAGCACGAGCATCATTGGCTCAAAAGCAGCGGTTAATCTATTGACCGAGGCCGTAACCCGTTCTTCATAAAAATCGGAAATCTTCTGGAGCATCTCGCTCAACTCACCACTTTCTTCACCCACAGTAACCATCTGAGAAACCATTGGGGGAAATAAGCCGCTTTCCTCTAAGGGCTTAGCCATTGTCTTGCCTTCCTGAACAGCCTCGCGCACCTTAATAATCGCCTCTTCAAAGAGTTTATTCCCGCTGGTTCGGCTTACTATTTTTAAACAATGGAGGAGTGGCACACCGCTCCTAATTAAAGTGCTTAAACCCGAAGTAAAACGGGAAACGGCAATCTCCTTAAACAAAGAACCGACAAGAGGAAGGTTCAATTTAAATGCATCAAACTGCCGCCTTCCCTTTTCGGTCTGGATATATTTCTTAAAGCCAATAACAAAAACAACTGTTCCTCCGGCAACCATTAAAAAGTAATGCCGCAAGATATCGCTGGCGGTCATTACCATCTTTGTTAAGAGAGGTAACTCAATATTAAATCCCTTAAAAATCTCGGCAAAGGTAGGGATAATTTTCAGCAAAAAAACCAGCACGGCGATTACGGCGACAATAGAGATAATTATCGGATAGACCATTGCCGATTTTATCTTTCGCTGTAAAGCCCCACTAGCCTCGATATAATTAGCCACCTGCTCAAGAACAGAGGCAAGCTGACCCGAGGCCTCACCGGTCTCTACCAGATTAATCCAGAAGTCGGAAAATATCCTTCTATGCTTTGCCAGAGCATCGTGGAAGGTGAGCCCGCCTTCAATATCACCTTTTATTGCCTCTAAAGCATTGTAAAGCTTTTTACTTTCTACCTGTTTGCTCAGAATATCTAAACTGCGAAGTAAAGGTATACCGGCATTCAGAAGGGTGGATAGCTGTCGGCTGAATA
>JAGGZA010000119.1 GCA_021162265.1 Candidatus Aerophobota bacterium
CTATACCATAACCTACACCATATCAGAGTACAACAGCTTCTTAACAGGCTCAACTGTAACCGTAACCGCAGAGGATGCTGCAGGGAATAAGGCCATAACCTCAACGCAGGTTCACCTTGACAACATCCTGCCACAGTTCACATCTTCCACAATTTCTGATAAAAATATCTGCAGGAATACAGATGAGATTACCTTAACCTGCTTCCTTGATGCCTCAGGTTATACTGTAACAGCTGATTTTAGCTCGATAGATTCAACCTATACCTCTGGGGAAGAGAGTGTCCAGGATAAGGGAGATGGTAGTTATGTTATCACCTATACTATTGGAGAGCAAAATACAAGGGTTGATGGAGTTTATTCTATCCCGGTAACCGCTATTGATGAAGCCGGGAATGAGAGTGTAGACGCTGATTCAGGATTTTCTGCTCAAATTGAACTTGACAATACTCCTCCTCAATTTTTATCCTCTCCGAGAGTGGGGAAATTTGTTGATGCTAACTCAAATAATGAAATAGACGAGGGAGAAGTAAATTGGGATGTAAATTATTTCAAGAATGGTGATATTGTTATTATACAAACTCATCTTGACTCCTCGGGATATGCTACTTCTGGCTCAGTTTCTGCTAATTTTCTACCTCTTGATACAGGATACCAGAAGGGCGAAGAGCAGCCACCTATTCCGGGTGATGGAAGCCTTCCTGGAGGAGTTCTTAATCTCAGGGATAATCTGGACAATGACCAGGATGGAGAGATAAATAATTTAGAAGAAGGTTCTTATTACCTTATTGCTTACAAGATAAGCGTGACAAATACAAGAGTTGATGGGACTTATACTATAGTTTTGACAGCCACTGATTCTGCAGGTAACTCTGTAACTTCCGGCGAAAATAACTCTGCTACTTGCAAGCTTGATAATGGTTCTCCCCTTATTCAGGATGTCTATATAACCCTTATAACTCAACCCACCTCTCCCAGATCTCTAAAAGATGTTGTTGCAATTAATGAAGAGATAACATCCCTCAAGGTTACATTTAGTGATGAGGAAGGGTCAGGGGTAAACATTGCAAGCTCTGATGTTGTGCTTGTTGCTCCAGATGGTTCAATAATACAGGGTGAAAGTATAACGAGAGGTGATGATTTTATTGAGCTTTCCTGGTCTTTAAATAATCTCCCTCTGGGAGATCAGGGAAGGTACATAGTGAGAGTAAGTGTTAGAGATGTAGCCGGCAACAGTGCCGATTATACAAATTATGGTTTTACCTATGATACCCTATCTCCTTATCTTGCAGCCATTACTCCTGCTGATCTTTCAACTCTTACCTCTCCCTTGAGTTGTATAACAGCAGTCATCTCAGAAAATACTACTCAGGTTACGCAGGTCGCTGGAGTTGATATAGAAAACTCTCTTATCACCCTTATGGATGAAAATAAGAATGTTATAGCGAGTGGAGGCGAGCCTCTTGATGCCAATACTTTAAAATTAGAGGCAGCTCCTGGAGAGTATCTTGCTGCAACAAGTGGTTTTTATTTCATTCAGATAAAATCAGTAGACTGGGCTGGTAATGTTAATATTCAAACTACCGGGTTTTCTCTGCAGATTGATCCAGTAAGTGGTGTTGTTAAGGCTTCTCTTGATGCTGGCGGGCAAAGTGTTTACGATATAACCCAATCCACCCAGCCTGCCTCATGCTCTTGCTTTGCTAATGGAAAGATAGATACAATTTATGTCAAGGTAAATCTAAATCAGGGAGTTTATCTTAACCGTTCCTCAAGTTTCATATCTCTGCTCAAGATAGAAGATGTCAAAACCGGTATTATTCAGGCAGAGCCTGTTGATGGTTCTTCTCAGGTCAACTACAATGCAGGAGAAGGGTCAGTAGAGTTTTTCTTTTATCCTGAATCCTGTTTTGATCCAGAAAAGGATAATCATGCAAAGGATGGTTTTTATTGGGTGAAAGTTGGTGTTGCAGATTCCTCTGGAAATATTCAGGAGATTTCCTTCTTCTTTGTTTACGATACAACTCCTCCTTCTCCTCCTGAATTTAGTATAAAATCGTTTAATTCAACTACAGGAGTTCTGACCTTAGATGGTACAACAAGCCCTGATTCCTCTGAACCTCAATGGGTAAAGGTTTATGTTAACGGTGTATCCAAGGTAACAACTCAGGCTGATGAAAATGGAGATTTTTCTGTTAAGGTAAATCTTACCCCGGGAGAAAACTCTATTGCTTTAATGGCAAAAGATAGAGCAGGGAATGAGGGAGAGTTTACATCTGCTTTAAAACTTACCTATAATCCCCAGCATCTTCTTTCTGTTGTGTTCAGGTCTTCAAAAATTTTAAGGAAAGGCTCTGGAACTCATCCTGTTAAGCTTGTTTACTATCTTACAGAGCCTTCTGAGGTTACTATCCGGATTTATAACCTTTTAGGTGAAATAGTATATGATTGGAAAGGACAGGTTGTGCCTGAGAGCGAGGAAGAATGGTCCTGGTGGGGAGAGAATATGTTTGGTGATGAGGTTAACAATGGTATTTACATCCTCCGGATTAAAGCAGTTTCGTCCACGAGAAGTGAGGTAATAACCAAACTTGTGGGAGTTCTAAGGTAGTAGAAAAAAGGTTTAATAGGTATTTCTTCGGGAAGGTAACTAAAAATTAAAATAAGGGCTTGTATAAATTTTGGATTCAAATATCTTCTCTTCCCAGCCTCTTTGTTTGAATTCCTTTTTCATTTTTTCTTTTAAAAAAGGTAGAACCACAACTTCTGTCTCATAGTGTCCTGCTTCTATTACTGATAGACCTGAGTATTTTGCTTCGATAAGGGAGTGATATCCAAGTTCACCGGTTATAAAAAGCTGGACATCTTTTTCAAAAAGGAAGGGCAAAAGTTCTCTACAACTTCCTCCACACAGGGCTATTTTATTTATCCTGTTATTCTTAGCTCCACCCACTTTGATATTCTTTGCTTTGAGAGCTTTTTTTACTGACAGGGCGATTTCCTCAAGACTTTTTCCTTTCTCAAGGTATCCTATTTTTCCAAGGTAGAACTCTCTGTTTCCTTTAAAAATAGAGAGAGCTCCTTTTTTCTTAATCTTAAGTTCATTTTCCAGAGTTTTTAACAAAGCGTCGTTAACTCCTCCTGGTGCAACATCAAGATTCGTATGGGCTATGTAAATAGATATGTCGTTTTTAACAGCTTCTCTTATCAGGTTAGAAGGCCACTCTGCGAAGTCTATTCTGGTTAAAGGGTGGTATATCAAGGGATGATGGGCAACAATTAAGTTTGCCCCCTTTTGCTTTGCCTCTTGAACGGTTTCTTCTGTTATATCAAGGCACAAAAGCACAGCATCCACCACAGCATTTTCTTCACCTACCTGAAGCCCAATTTTATCTTCAGGTAAGGCAAGATAAGGAGGGGCGATCTTTTCTATAATGTAAATAACATCCTTTACTTTTGGCATTTTCTGCCTCTCTTTTGGAATATAATTTTAGCATAATGAGTAGAAAAGTAAATTAACTTCCTTATTTATTGACAGTAAAGGTTGATTTTATATAATTTAGTGAAACGAGGAAAAGATGTTCAGGATAATGTGTAAATCTAAAATTCACAGCGTTCAGGTTTCACAGACCAAACTTGAGTACGAGGGTAGTATAACCATTGATGAGGAAATTTTGCGAGAAGCTGATATTTTGCCTGGCGAGAGGGTAGATGTATTCAATCTGAGCAATGGGGCAAGATTTACCACTTATGCTATATCTGGCGAGGCAGGTTCAGGGGTAGTTTGCGTGAATGGAGCTGCAGCAAGGTTAGCACAGGTGGGCGATAGAGTTATAATTATTTCTTATTCTCTCATAGCCGAGGAAGAGATATCAGATTTTAAGATGAAAGTTGTATTGATTGGAGATGGCAACAGGATAGTTAAAAAAATGGAGGGATAAATGCCTGTTTACAATATAAAAAAGTATCCCGACCCGGTTCTTCGCAAAAAAACCTTAAGGGTTGAGAAAATCGGACCAAGGGAAAAGAAAATTCTTTCCCAAATGGCTGAGACAATGTATTCTGCAGCTGGAGTAGGTCTTGCTGCTCCACAGGTAGGAATAAGTGAGCAGTTTATTGTTGTGGATGTAGGTGAAGGGCTTATAAAACTTATTAATCCAGAGATTGTTTTTAGAGAAGGTGAGAGTAAAATGGAGGAGGGATGTCTTTCTATCCCTGGTGTAATTCTTAATATAAAGAGAGCAGATAAGATTTTAGTTAGAGGATGGAATGAGAGGGGAGAAAGTGTTGAGATTCCTGCACAGGGTCTTTTTTCCCATGCTCTACAGCATGAAATAGACCATCTGCAAGGTATCCTGATAATTGATAGGGTAGACCAGGAGGAAAAACAAAAATTTATGTCTGTATTGAAAAAGCTTGAGAAAGAATTTAATTCTTCCCTGGATTTGGTAAAGAAAAGCAGCATTAGCAGGAGATAATTTTATAAAAAGGAGAGGTATAGTGGCAAGGGCTTATCTTAAGATTAAGGTAGAGATGGGTAAAGAAAGAGGGGTAAGAGACGCCCTGCTTCGTTTCTCTGAGGTGAAATCAGCACACCTTACCACAGGTGATCAGGATATTCTTGCTCTTGTGGAAGCAGATAGTTATGAAGATATTTTACTTGCTGTTGTAGATAGATTAAGAGCTCTAAAAGGTATCAAAAGCACTGTTACTGACCTTGTTCTTGAGTGAGTCTCCCTTTGGGGCGTGGCGAAGCGGTAACGCAGCGGACTTTGGATCCGCCATTCGGAGGTTCGAATCCTCCCGCCCCAG
>JAGGZA010000116.1 GCA_021162265.1 Candidatus Aerophobota bacterium
CTTTATTTTTCTATCTTTGGAGTTGGGTATCGTAAGAACAGGATAATTGGTTTTCTAAATCCAGAAAGCGATCCTCAGGGGATTGGATTTCAACCACTTCATCTCAAGTTATCCTTTGGCTCAGGGGGTATTTTTGGTCTGGGACCTGGTCAGGGCAGGCAAAAACTTTTTTATCTACCAACACCCCACACAGATTCTATATTTGCCGTTATCGGAGAGGAATTTGGATTTATAGGAACAAGTATCATTATTCTTATGTTTGCTATATTTACCATAAGGGGGTTAAAAATAGCAAAGAAGGCAAAAGATGATATGGGGAAACTTCTGGCTATAGGGTTAACCTGTCTAATTGCAGGTCAGGCACTTATAAATATGGGAGTAGCTACTGTTATTTTACCTACAACAGGCTCTGCTCTTCCTTTTATAAGCTATGGAGGTTCTTCGCTCTTAACCTCGCTTGTTGCTGTAGGCATTCTTTTGAATATTTCAAAACAAAAGGAATAGGAGATTAAAAAATTAAGGTAAAAGAATATGCTTGAGGTTGAGCTTAAGGCAAAGGTAGACAAGGAGAGCATAGGAGATAAGCTCTTAGAAGAGGGGGCTATTTTTGTGAGACAGGAAAGGCAAATTGATACTTATTTTAGTCATCCATGTTGGAATTTTAAGTTGAGAGATGAGGTTTTAAGAGTAAGACAGGCAGGGAATGTTTTTTATCTTACATTCAAAGGTCCCAGAATTGATAACGAGACCAAGACGAGAGAAGAAATAGAAGTTGAGGTAAAAGGCGATATATTTTCTTTACTTGATGCTTTGGGCTTTATGCCTTCAAAAAAAGTGATAAAACAGAG
Organism: Candidatus Aerophobota bacterium; assembly: GCA_021162265.1. Classification (GTDB taxonomy): domain Bacteria; phylum Aerophobota; class Aerophobia; order Aerophobales; family B3-G15; genus CBFDTW01. Next base: position 849 of record JAGGZA010000116.1, read on the forward strand.
AAAGATATATCAATGGCAGGATTTAATTTTATCCCTGGATGAGGTGGAAAACCTTGGTAGTTTTCTGGAAATAGAAGCAAAGAGAATGGAGGATAAGGATAAAATCCTTAATTTTTTCAATAGATTAGGAATTAAGAACAGTTCTCTCATAAAAAAATCTTATCTTGAATTAATCAAAGAGGAAGGTGAGAAAAATGAGTAAAGAAACACTGGGGAAAATAGAAAAACCATCTGTAGAAAAATATAAAAAAGATAATAAAAGAAGGAGAATTTATCTTGTTCCTTTGTTTGTTTCAGGTAAGGGAAAAGAATTTCCGGAAGATTATAAAAATAAACTTAAGAAATACTGGAAGCAGGTAGAGGCAAGATTAAGTGAACTTGAGGGAAAAATAGGTAATGTTAAGAAGGTCTATTGTGAGATGGTTGATAGGGACGGAAGAGAAGGGGAGAAAATAATTCAAGAAATGGATGAAATGATCTGGAAGATGGTTAAAGCCTTTTTAAATAAAGGAGCGATATTAAAAGGGGTTGAAGATTCTAAACTCCTGCAGGATCATTTTGATTGGTTAAGGTGTCTTTCTCTTGAGTTAAAAAGTGAGAGGGTGAGTAGTTTTATTGCCAGTTTTTTTGTTAAAAATTTAAGAGAAAGAGATAGACATATATCTTCTGTAATAAACAAAGACCTTGACGTAGGAGAAGCGGCGGTTGTCTTCATAAGAGAGAACAACAATTTAGAGTTTGCCCAGGATATACAGGTATTCAGGGTTTTCCCCCCTGCGCTTAACGAGCTTCGCTATTATTTTCAGAAAAAATAACTACTCCATTTTGTAAATTAAGCAAATCCCGATTAAAAGAAATAAGATATTAGGTATCCAGGCTGAAATGAAAGGGTCTACTGCTCCTGTCCTGCCCATGGTTTTAAGAAGAGCCATTAACTGGTAATATCCAAAACTCATTAGAAGTCCGGTAGCAAGACTTGCTCCTCTTCCTCTTCTCATTATTATCCCAAGGGGTATTGCTACAAGCATTAAAATAAAATTTGCAAATGGAGATGAAAACTTGAATTGAAGCTCTGTTTGTAGGTCCAGTGTGTCAAAACCACTTTTACGATACTCCTTAATATATTGAGTCAGCTCGGATACACTCATTTTTTCCGGGGGAAAGTAAGTTCGAGTGAAATAACGGGGTTCCTTGTCAACAGGAATGATTTTTTTAAGGAAAGATTTTTCCTCTGGTTCTTTTTTTAATATGTAATCTCTACCTTTCTCTAAAACCCAGGTTTTTCTCTTCCATTCAGCTTTTTGTGCTATTATGAAAGTTTGAGGAGAAGAGTTTTTGTAAATTAAAACATCCTGCATTATACCTTTTTGAGTGTTTAGAGAGCGAATGTAAAAAAGATAATCGGGGGGAACGGCTATAAAGATGTTTTTTTGAACCTCGGCTTTCTTTATCTGCATAAAATTTTTTTCTTTAATCTGGTGAGAAATCCTGTTTGCCTGATAAACCAGAGTATTATCAATAAAAAGAAGGGAAAATCCTATTATGAGCCCTGCTGTAAATAAAGGTAGAGTAGCTCTTTTTGCAGATATTCCGCTTATCTGCATTGCTTGAAATTGATTGGTAGAACCAAAGTAGGAAGTTACAAACAATGTAGAAATTATTACTGATATGGGGCTTAGAAGTACGAAAAGATAGGGGATTTGTAAAATGTAGTAGAGGATAATCTGGAAGATAATTGCCTCTTTTTTTAAATTGTGTATGGAGGTGAAAAAATCAGTTAAAACAAATATAGCTATAAAGAAGAACGCAAAGAGAAAATAGTATCTTAAAAACTCTCTTGCTATATATCTGTCTAAAATTCTCATTTTTTACCTTGTTACTACCCTGATATTCAGGTAAATTCCAAAGGCAAAGAGGATAAAGTTGGGAATCCAGGCTCCAAGAAAAGGTGATAGTAATCCTGCCTTTGACAGAAAGCTACCTGCGAGGAAAAATATATAATAAGCAATTACCACTATAAGGCTTATTCCGAGACTGATGGATTTATCTCCTCTTTCAACTTTTATACCCAGAGGGATTCCAAGAATACACATAATAAAAGTGGCAAGAGGTATTGCTATTCTTCCCTGGAAGTCAATCTCCAGTTTTCTTCTTTCCTCTGGAGGTAGATTTTTTTCACTTAATCTGGTTTTTATCTCAGCAAAAGTCATATCCCAGCTCTCTTTTTTCAATTTCTTCTCTTTATAGTTTTGTTGGCGCAAATAGATAACCTGCTTTTCAAATTCTCCATATTGAGTTAACCTGTAGTTGACGTCAAACCTGTAAAGCCTTACCTTACTGAGGAAAACCTTTTCTTTTGTTACCTCTCCCTTACGGGCAATGCTTATCTGAGGGAACTTTTGGTTGGGAAAAGGCAAAAATTCATATAATACTATTTGCCTCATTATATTTTTTTTTCTATCCAGGTTAAACGTGTATATCTTTTTATCATCTATATTAAGGATAGTTTTTTCTTTTAATTGCAAAGAAGGACGAGTTAATAAAATTTCCTGATAGGTTTTCTTATACATTTGATTACACCAGGGAGTGAGAAAGGAGGAAAACAGAAGAGAGATAAAGGTTAAGCATGTTGCAAAGGCAATTACGGGAGTCTCGGTTTGAAGGAGGCTTATCCCAGAGCTTCTTATGGCTGTTATTTCTCCATTAGCACTTAATCTGCCAAAGCTGAGCAGGATAGAGAAAAGAAGAGATACAGGAATTATGATATCAAAAAAAGAGGGAAGAGAAAAAATTATAAGCTTAAATACCTTAAGTAAAGGGGCATTTTCAACAAATATGAGTCTTGTCAGGTCAAATATTATTCCCACAAAAAGAATAAAGTTAAAAAACAAAAAGCCAAATAAAAAGGGCCAGAGTGTTTCCTTTAAAATGTAGCGATGAATTATCCTCATTATGTTCTTACGTGGTTAGTAGATTTTTTTTATTCCGGTTCCCGGGTAGTAAAAATAGAGAATTTCTTCTGTGCTGTAACCCAGCTCTCCCATCCTTGCAGCTCCCCACTGGGACATTCCTACTCCATGCCCCCAACCTTTGCCCTCAAATATTAACTCATCTTTTTTATTATTTATTTCAAAAAGGGTGCTGCGCAGAAAGTTAAATCCCAATATTTCACGTAATTTATTTCCAGATATAAATTGGTGACCATTTTTAAATGAGATGAGTAGAACCTTGCATCTGCCCGATGTGTCTTTTTTCAGTATTTTAAGGGATTTTAATCCCCTTACCCTGAGTCCAGCTCTTTGTAATATTTTTTCTAATTCACTTTTTGGTATCTTTACCTGCCACCTATCATAAGGGGAGTGGATAGAAAAAGGGTCTTTATGTGCTTTAAGATAAGGGTAATCCTCTCCCCACACCTCCTTACTGCTTGTTATGTATCCCCCACTACAGGCATGATAAACAGAATTTATAGGTCTTCCCTTGTAAGTAAGGATTTCTCCTCTGGTAAGGTCAACAGCGATTCTTCCTCTTGCATCTTCAGCTTCTACTCCTCCATACATCTGATGTTGGGCAAGATTTGTTAATATACTGCTATCCTCCCACAATTTCCTTATAGCGTATGTTCTTGCTACAATAGCCTGAGCACAGAGGGTAGGTAAGGGCCATTCAGGAGATATTTCCAGTTTTATTAAACCATAAAGGTATTCTTCCAGGGATAGAGTGTTAATTATCTCCAGCTTATCTTTGCTTTTTTTTACGAGTATGATCCCTCTGTACCTTCTTTTATTAACCTCACAAAAGGAACCATCCATAGGTTCTACTGTTATTTGCTTTTGCCATATGCTGCCCTCTACATCTATACCTGCAGGTAATGACTTTATTTTTACAGGGTAGTGGAAAATCTTTTCTTTGCTTTTATCTTTGATTTTATAAGGACTTGTTGCTGAAATAGTAAAATCTTTATCCTCTGCTATTTTCACACTTATATCTGGAACAGGAAAATATCCATAGCAAGCTTTTAAATAAGATGTGTTTTTTACCCACAGGTTAAATTGAAAAAGAAACAGGAAAAGAAATATGGGGTACAATTCTCTTTTTTTTATTTATACACCTCCCCTGGTTCAAATACTTTTTCCTCTATTATTTTTAATTTTCCTCCTGGTTCAACTTTTCTAAAAAAGCAGGTTTTAAAACCTTTGTGACAGGCACCTTTTATTTGTTCTACTTTAAATAAAAGTGTATCCTCGTCACAATCTATATAAATTTCTTTGAGAAGCTGATAGTGACCAGATGTTTCTCCCTTCAGCCACATTTTTTTCCTTGACCTGCTCCACAAATGAACCTTTTTTGTAGAAAGTGTTTTTTCAATAGCTTCTCTATTCATCCATCCAAGCATCAATACTTTACCGGTTCTTTCTTCCTGTATAATAGCAGGAACAAGTCCCTGAGAGTTATACTTTATTTTATCTAAGAATTCCATAGTTTTTCCTTTTTTATATTTTTAAAGCTTCCTCTAATTTTATATTCCCCGTGTAAAGAGCTCTTCCAATAATTACCCCTGATATTTTTTTATTTTTTAACTGCTTTATTTTCTTTATATCTTCAATGGAAGAAATTCCCCCGGCTATGATTAATTTGCAGTTAACGCTATCTGCAAATTCTTTGATAAATTCTATATTTACTCCTCTCAATGTTCCGTCTCTTGTTATGTCAGTTAAGATTATGGTTCTTATTCCCTCCCTGGTTAAGTCCTGAACTAATTGCCTTGCGTTTACCGGGGTTTCTTCTTCCCATCCCTTTACTCCCAGTCTTCCATTTTTGCAATCAATTGAGACTATTATTCTTTCTTTAAACTTTTCCACAGCATTTTTTATGAAGCTTTTAGATAAGGCTTTTGTCCCGATAATAGCAAAATCTATACCTTCCTGCATTATTTTATTGAGGACCTCAAGGCTTCTTATTCCACCCCCGTACTGTATCTGGACAGATAAAGAGTCTTTGATGTTCTTTGCTATATTGAAGTGTTTGGGAGTGCCTGAAAAGGCTCCATCCAGGTCAACTATATGCAGACGTTTTGCTCCCTTGCTAATCCATAATTTAGCTACTTTAAGAGGGTCTTCAGCATACACAGTTTCTTTGTTTTTAATTCCCTGCCAGAGCCGGACGCACTTTCCACCTTTTAAATCAATAGCGGGAATAATTAACAAAGGGGCATCCTCTTGACTAATTTTGCTATTCTCTTCCCAAGTGCCCTGCATTGAGATTCAACACCTTTCCCTGGTTCACCTATACTTACTGGTCCATAATGGTCTCCCGTAGATGTTCCCTTAACCACCATTCCATGGATAAGCATCATTTGAAGAATGGACAGAATAGTTGTTTCGTTTCCTCCTCCTATATTTGCAGAAGAGGAAAAGGCCCCGCCTACTTTTCCTTCAAGGCTGCCATGGTATTTAACCGAGCGATCAAAAAGTTCTTTTATGGGAGCAGCTGGCAACCCATAATAGCAGGGTGAGCCTATAATAATTCCATCCCAGTTGAGAAGGTCCTCTGGCTGTGTTTCTTCAACTTTTCTTAATTCTACCTCTACTCCCTCTGACTTTACTCCTTCAAAAACTTCCTTAGCCATTTTTTCTGTATTACCACTTCTTGAATAATAAACTACACCAATTTTTGCCATGAATACCTCCTCAAAGAAGTTTATTCAGCTCATCTTTAGGTGGTTCTTGAATGTTTAAAACCTTCCCTTTTTTTATTATAGTAATTCCCTCTTTTTTTGGAACTACCCGTCCTATCTTTGCACATCTTATTCCTGATTTTTCATAAATAGACATCAGTCTCTCACCATCCTCTTTGTCTGTAATAATAAGCAATGCTCCTGATGCGAGGAGACTTAACGGGTTAAGATTGAATTTTTTACATACAATTTTTGTTTCCTCAAATATGGGTATACTTTCTTCTTCTATGCAAATCCCAACTTCTGATGCTTTTGCTATTTCCCATACTCCTGCAATTAAGCCTCCTTCAGTAGGATCGTGCATACAGTGAACATTCGCATTCTCTACGGCAATTTTTGCCTCCTTTACAATGCTTATCCCCGGAGTTTTTAGAAAATTTTTAGCCCCTTTTAAAAACTTTAAGGTATAAGGAGGGCTTTTTCTTTTAAGCTCTTCCTTTTTCTCCTCATAAATCACGTGTGTTCCCTCTATAGCTAATCCTTTGGTGAGAAGAATAACATCTCCTGGTTTTGCCTCAGAATTATTGATAATTCCTTTCCTCAGGACTTTCCCTATCATGCATCCTATTGCTATCGGCCTTTTGACAGCAGAAGTAACCTCGGTATGTCCACCGATAAGGGATACATTAAGTTCCTGGCAACTTTTTTGTATATCTTTAAAAAAATGGTTGAGAAAGTTTTCCTTTTCCTGTGGAGGAAGGAGTAAAGTTACTAGAAACCAGTGAGGAGTTCCTCCAGTACAGGCAATGTCATTGGCATTGATGTTTACCACATACCAGCCAAGATTTTTAGAAGTAAAGGTTATAGGGTCTGTTTTAACTGCTATAAATTCACTGTCAATATTAATTACTGCTGAGTCCTTTCCAATACCAGGACCTATTATAACTGAATTATCCTCAGGTAAAGAGGAAAAGAAGTCCTGAAGAATAAAAGGGTCTATCTTCCCTGGTAAAAGTCCTGTATCTATTTTTTTATTCATAAATAATTAGTTTTTCCTTATTTTATACAAGCTTTCCAGCCTTCTGTCAACTTTATCCAATTGGAGATACTGCAAATTACAAAAAGAAAGTCTTTCCATCTTCTTCAAGAATACAGGGAAAACTCTGATGGATTCTGTATTGATTACAAAAGAAAAAAACCGACCAGACACCTCTTATAAC
>JAGGZA010000112.1 GCA_021162265.1 Candidatus Aerophobota bacterium
GGAGAAAAAAAGATAGGTGACTTTAAAGATGAGTATATTCTTATAAGTTATGAGATTCTCATAAACAGATACTATCCAAAAGATAAAGTTCTTTTAGGGGTTCTTCCTTTAAAAATGAGATATGCGGGTCCACGAGAGGCATTATTTCATGCCTTAATCCACAGAAATTTTGGCTGCACCCATTTTATCGCAGGAAAAGACCACGCTGAAGCAGGAAACTTCTATGGTTCTTTTGACGCACAAAAAATCTTTGACAACTTTAAAAGAGAAGAAATTGGCATAAACATCTTAAAACACCCTGAGGTAGTGTATAATTATAAAAAGAAAATTTACACCTTTATAGATGAGTCACCACCTGAGGAGATAATCTCCTTCAGTGAAAGTAAAGTTCGCGAGTATATCAAGTTAAAGAAAATCCCACCTTCCTATCTTATAAGACCTGAGGTTTTTAATTTCTTAGCTCAAAGTAAAAATGCACTGGTAGATGGTATGTATAGAAAAGAGCAAAAACAAAAAGGTTTTGTCCTGTGGTTTACAGGTCTTTCGCAGGCAGGCAAAACTACTGTTGCCAACAGAGTATATGATATTTTAAAGAAAAAAGGGGTAAAACTTGAAAGGCTTGATGGGGATATTGTGCGAAAATCTATAAGTGCCGATCTTGGGTTTACCAAAGAGGACAGAAACGAAAACATCAGAAGGGTTATGCGCGTAGCAAAACTTTTAAGCCAGAATGGGACAGGAATAATTTGTTCTTTTATTTCTCCTTATAAAAAGATAAGAGATGAAATTAGAAAAGAAGTTAACAACTTTATAGAGGTATTCTGCAACTGCCCTCTTGAGGTCTGTGAGAAAAGAGATACAAAGGGTCTTTATAAAAAAGCAAGGAAAGGTGAAATCCAACATTTTACCGGAATTTCTGACCCATATGAACCTCCAGATAACCCTGAGGTAGAGCTCAAAACTGACAGAGAAACCATAGAGGAAAGCACCACTAAGGTAATCGACTATCTTAAAAAATGTAGATTTATCAATTGATGGAGTCGTCAAATGGGGTCGTGTCTTCACATTTGACATTCAATTAATCTTACGATATCGTATCTTTGTTATGGCAAGAGCTTTAAGATTATCTTTTGAAAATGCGTTCTATCATATAACCGCAAGAGGCATAAGGAAAGAGAACATCTTTTATTCAGATAAAGATAAAAAGGTCTTCCTGGATAAGATAAATGAAATAAATTGATGCAAAGCTTTATAATTGCACAAGCTAAGTAACACTAAGTAACAGGAGATTGGTAAAATTAATCTCAAAGATCCTGAGAGTACGCAACATCCTATCAAGGCCTTATGTAACCTTATATAAAATAACGCATTTTAGCTGAAAAAACCTTAGATATCTGTAAAAGTTGCTTTGATACACCTAACTTCAAAACTAAAGAAAAAAAGTTAAATCAGGTGAAAAAATGAAAAAGAAAAATAACAAGGGAAAGGTCAAAAAAGTTCTCCTGGAAGCAGGATGTCCTCTTCCAATTAATGAAGTATCTCAACTTACCGGACTCACAAAAAATCAGGTGAGAGGGACAGCAAGCTATTACGATAGTGAAATAGTTCCTTTAGGTGAAGGCAGAATAGCTTTAATTTATCATGCTTATAAGGGGAGAGGACTGCGAGTTACTCCAGAGAAGGGAGACATTAAAGAGGGTTTAATTGAAAGCGATGAGCTATTCTGTTATCTCTGGCCTGTCTACATTCCTGAAGAGGTTACCTGTATAGACAGCTCAGGACAAAAGTTCACCATAAAAAGAGAATTTAGTACCTCAAGGAAACAGAATGTTATAACTGGTTTTGGCAAGTGGTACCACAAAGAAGGTTTTAAACAAGGAGACGACATAATATTCAGATGCCGGAATTTGAAAGAAAGAGAATTTGAGATTTACAGACTACCAGCAAAGGAAAGAAACGAAAAGAAAATTGCCCACCAGAATAAAAAACTGCAGAACTTAGTTTACGATATACTCAAATATACTTCCAACAAATACGAGAATGCTTACTATTTAATCCGAAAGTGCATTCTGAAAGACCTTTATCTTGAAGAAGTTTTACCAGATGGACTTCTGCAGGCAATAAAAGATGCAAAATATCTTTTAATTTTTGAACAACAGTATCCTATGATAAGTTATTTTAACATAGGAATAAAAAAATACTTCCACTCTCATAAGGGGAAGTATCATCTTGTAAGTATTATGGAAGATGAAATAATGGGAAAATACGCCTATTGCACTCAATGTGAAAGGATTATGTTGTGGGATGAGAAGAGAGGGTGGAGACCGGTCCGAAAAGAGAACTTCCTCGATATTTTCCTGGATGAAAGTTTCTTTAAGAAAAAATGAATCGTAATGGGGTCGCAATCTTTCAGGGTAGATATAAATCTATTTTAATTGATGCTGATAGTTATGCATTAACTCTCTCAGCTTATATTCATCTAAATCCACTAAGGGCAGGAATGGTTAAAAAGCTTGAAGATTATCCATTTAGCAGTTTTTTAGATTATATTAACACAAAGAAACCTGTTATAAGAAGACTTGATACCTCACTGATTTTAAGCAGGTTTTCTGATAACACACAGCAGGCTCAAAAAATGTATAAGCAGTTTGTTCTTGATAATAGAGAAATGCAATCTCCGCTAAAGGATGCCTTTAAGGGCATTGCCCTTGGCAGTGATGCATTTATAAAAAAGATTACCGGAAAGATAAGGTCAATTGGTGAGGAAAGAGAAATAAAAAAGATAAAGTTTACAGCAACTTATAATCCTGATGAAATAATAAAAACCGTATCAGACTATTTTAATATAAAAAAATCTGAAATATTCAAAAAGAAACGAGGTAATATTTATAGACAACTAACACTATATCTGATAAAAAGATATACAGATTTGCCGTTAAGAGAAATAGGAAAGTTGTTCAATATGGACTACACATCCGTATCTATGATGGCAAAGAGATTTGAGAATAAGACAAATACAGATAAAAGAATATCAGAGATGTTTAAGGAAGTAATGAAAAAATGGAAGGAAAAAGCAGATGAATGTCAAATGTGAAGACACGACCCCAAGAGAAC
>JAGGZA010000100.1 GCA_021162265.1 Candidatus Aerophobota bacterium
TCCCAGTTAGAGGGAAATCTTTGAGTGTGAATGGGAAGATTATCTGTATGCCCTTCAACTCTAACAGAATATTGATAGTTTTTTAATACAGGAACCACTTTATCTAAAATTTTTTTAGCCTCTGGTTTAAGCTCTGCTTTTCCAAGGTCAAAGAGAACCCTTCCCGGGAGCCTCAGGGAAACCCCTTCTCTTAAAGGAACAATTTTCACCATATCCTTTTCTTTTTTAAGAGCCTTTTCCAGGGAAGAGGATATCTTTCTCTGTAACTTTATCCTTTCCTGCTCAATGAGATAGTTAAAATCAATGGGCTTTTTTTTCCCAAAAAGTATCCCTGCACCTCCACTGAAAAAAGCCTCCCTGAAGGAATACATCCCTATTTTTATCTTTTCCTCTTCTATTCTTCCCAGGGAAACAAGAACAATAAAAAAAGTCATCAAAAGCATCATTAAATTAGCATAAAGAAGTAGAAAATTTGATTTGGGTTTTTCTTCTTCCATTTTTAAGAAAAATCCTTATTCTTAATAAATATTTCTACCCTTCTGTTAGCTGCCCTGTGTCCAGGGGTATCATTGGGAAAAAGAGGACGAGAATCCGCATATCCTACAACTCCTATCCTTGAAGGGGAAATGCCTTTATTTATAAAGTACCTTGCAACACTTATAGCTCTTGCTGATGAGAGCTCCCAGTTAGAGGGAAATCTTTGAGTGTGAATGGGAAGATTATCTGTATGCCCTTCAACCACAATTTCATTTGGAACTTTCCTTAAAACAAGGATAATTTCATCAAGTAAAGAAAAAATTTCTGGTTTAAGCTCTGCTTTTCCAAGGTCAAAGAGTATAGGACTGCTTAAACTGACCCTGACTCCTCCTTTTACAACTTTTACCTTAACCTGTTTTGAAAGCCCCCTTGAAACAACAGAATACTGAATTTTACTTGCAATAAGCTGGTTCTCTTTAACTACCTTTGGTGCGGAGACTATAGCAGGCTTTGTTTTTTCCATCATTCCAAGAGCTCCTCTTAAAGAGCCAAGAGCTGGTTCCAGCTTAGCCTTGTTCAAGCTTGTAGCTGCAAAAATCATCACAAAAAACGTAAGCATAAGTGACATTGCATCAGCAAAAGTTGTAAGCCAGACAGGGTCACCAGATTCTTCTGCTTTTTTTCTTCTTTTTTCTCTCACCTTACTTTGCCTCTATCTTTATCTTCTCTCTAACTCCAGGAGAAATAAAGGAATTTAATTTGTCCTCCACTACTCTTGGATTATCTCCTGACTGTATAGCTACTATTCCCTCCATAATTAATTTTTTGTTCAAAACCTCTTCCTCGCTTCTAACCTTTAACTTTCCAGCAATAGGTAAAAACACAAGATTAGCCAGGAGAGCTCCATAAAAAGTGGTAATTAAAGCTGTAGCCATGCCCTGTCCAATTTTTGAGGGATCATCCAGGGAACGAAGCATCTGAATCAATCCGATAAGAGTTCCAATCATTCCAAAAGCTGGAGAATAGGTCCCCATAGCGTTAAATATGCTCTGTCCTACCTTGTGTCTCTCTTGAAGCGAAGCAAGATCTATAGTTAAAATCTCCCTTATAGTCTCAGGAGGAGTTCCGTCCACTGCAAGCTGGACTCCTTTGCGAAAAAAGGGGTCATCTGTCCCTGAAAGTCTTTCCTCAAGAGCCAGAACACCTTCTCTTCGTGCTATTCGAGCAAACTCAACAAGTGTAGATATTGTCTTTTCAGGAGAAGACTCTTTGTAAAAAATAGCCTTTCTCACAACCTTCATCACTCCCATAATCTTGGGCATGGGAAAATTTATAAGCGTTGCCCCTATAGTTCCTCCCACGGTAATCATCAAAGAGGGAATATTAATAAAGGTGGCTATTCCGCCTCCCTGCAAAATAGCTATCAAAACAAGACCCATCCCTGCGCCAATTCCTGCCAACGTAGTGATATCCATTTTTTCACTCCAGATTAACAACTGTTTTAATCGTCAACTATCCGCTGATAATCTATAACCTTCTCTATTATTTCCTCTACAGAATCTTTCACCAATATCCTATCCTTCGTGGTTAAGGTTATAAGAGTATCTGGAGTACTTTCCACAAACTTTATTAGCTTTGCATTAACTACCAGTTCTCTCCCATCAAGACGGGTGACTTTAATCATAAATTACCTCATTATCTTTTTATATTCACAAGTTCCTGAAGAATCTGATCTGAAGCAGTGATAACCCTTGCATTTACCTGGAAACCTCTCTGCGCAACAATTATCTCGGTAAAACTCTTGGCAAGGTCTACATTGGACATCTCTAAACTGGAAGGAGAAATAATGCCCCGGGTACCTGTCCCTGGTGTTCCTATTTGTGGTATTCCCGAATTAAGTGATTGTTGATAGAGGTTATCCCCGGCTTTGTAAAGTCCTTCAGGATTAGCAAAATCAGCCAGAGCAACCTGGGCAAGAGTACGGTTTACTCCATTTGTAAATATCCCTGTAATAATTCCTGCATCATCAATGGAGATATCATCCAGAGTTCCACTGGGATAACCATCCTGCTCCTTCAAGGTAGCCGAGAAGTTAGCGGCAAACTGAGTCACTCCATTAAATTTATTGAGAGTTCCAAAATCAAGGTCTATTTTCATCTCGTCAGCTCCTCCTGTCCCATCAGGATCAAAAGTTATCTGGGTGGTAGTAACTCCTGCTAAAGAGCCATCGGAATTAAAAGTCAAAGTACCTGTATCCCCTGAAATGGAACTTGCACTATCATAAGGCACAATAGCTTGCCAATTCCAGGTGTTGCTCACCCCGCTTTCCGTATCCTTAGCAAAAAGTAAAGTTACAACTCGGGAATTCCCCAGAGAGTCATAGGTTGTGACAAAGGTTGTATAATCTGCACTTCTTGACCCTTCAGCAGTACTACCCTGACTTCCTGCAGAAATTGTAGTATCAAAAGTCCCATAGGTATTAAACTCGCCTTTCCCTGTACACTGCATTGTAAGGTTTGTTATATCGGTTGAATCTGCTGTAACCTGCAGACTCCCATCACTTTTAACCATAACAGTCTCATTTCCTCCAGTTACGCTCCTGATAGCATTTTGCAGCGCATAAGCGAGATCGGATAAACTGGAACTTGCAGTAACAGTATATGAGCCAGAGATAGGACTACCACCAGCATTTCCGGAGAATTGAATCACATCACCTATATGTATATTCATAGGATTTCCATCGGCATCAAAGAGTTTTATGAGCAAGGTGGTGGAGGAGGCATAGGTTGGTTGTACCTGTGAGTTAAGATTGCCCACAAAACTTATGGAAGTCGTAGCCCTGGCAGGGAGCCTTTGCTGAAAATCTATACTTATATCTCCAAGAACTTTACTGAGTTCCCCTGTATCGTCAGCCATATAGCCCTGAACCATATAACCATTGTTGTTAACCAGATTTCCTTCGTAGTCAAAATCAAAAGCTCCAGCTCTTGTGTAATACTGTTTCTCACCATCAGTTAAGATAAAGAAACCATTCCCCTGAATAGCAAGGTCTGTCTTCCTCTGGGTAGACATAAGATTTCCCTGGGTAAAGATCTTATCAATAGAAGATATCCGCATACCAAATCCTACCTGTTCTGGATTAGTTCCTCCTTTTCCTTCTCCTGGTCCCCCGGCTGCTCTCAAGGTCTGGCTTAAAAGCTCCTGAAAGAGAACCCGTGAGGATTTATACCCTACAGTATTTACATTGGCAATGTTGTTACCAATAACATCCATCTGGACCTGGTGATTCCGCAGTCCAGAAACTCCAGAAAAAAGAGCCCTCATCATTTTTAAACCTCCTTTTTCATTTTGATAAAACTTTTGTTATAGAAGAAAGAGGAAGATACTTCCCCTCTATCTTGAGGTAGCAAACACCATCTTTCCAGTAAACCTCCTCCACCTTCCCTCTCACTATCTTTTGAGTGGAAGGATCAACTCCTTCTACCCTGCACCCAAGCATCTGACCTGCCTGGTACAGAACCTGAGCCTGAAATAAACTGCTGAATCTTCCATTAATCTCACTTAGCTGCTCCAGCGAGCTAAACTGAGCAAGTTGCGTGATAAAATCCCTGTTATTCATAGGTTCCATAGGGTCCTGGTGAGTGAGTTCCATTACCAGAAGCTGGAAAAAAGTATCTTTGCTCCAGAGATTAGAAGATGAAGGTGGAGTAGAAAAACTGTCTCCCAGAGCTTGAACAACCATTTATCTTCACCTCCTTAAACAAGATAGTCTACATAATAAGATACAGCATTGACCTGTAAACTTTCTTCCCTCTCTTTATCGGGAAAAATATTATCTCCTGCTTCTACACCAGAAGGAAAAGGAACCCCTGGTTGAGACTTTTGCTCATCGGAGAAGGAGGTATTTCCACTGAAATCCATGGTAAATTCCTTAAGAAATATTCCTTCTTTCTCGAGATTCTGCCTGAGGTAAGAAAGATTATTTTGAATTATTTCTCCAGTTTTAGTTTCGGACACGTGGATTTGAAGCATCAAATTGCTCTTTTCCATCATCAGATGAATACGCAGGTCACCGAATTCCTTAGATTTCAAGAAAAATAATGCTTTACTCTGCTTTTTGCTTCTCATAATGTCTATGTAGTGCAAAATCTGATTCGTAAGCTGTGAAACTCTACTGAAATAAGTTGAGAAAAAATACTGAGACGCAGGTTTTGAAACCTCTTGCTTTTCTGAGAAAAAAGACATGGTGTTACTTTCAATTTTCTCCTTGTCTGAGTTAATAATCTTTCCCTCTGTTTTTTGAGGAGTTCTTACATATTCGGTTGTCTCCGTTTTATTTTCTAAAAATCCACGCTTTACCCCTTTTGTTGTACCCTTACCCGGAACAAAATAAGATAAATCCTCTACTTTTAAAGATGGTTTTCTAAATAGATTTACAGATTCAACCTCGCTCTCTCTGACTCTTTCCTCTGCATTATGAGAAAAGTAAAACTGTGGTAAAACTCTTTGCTGGATAGAAATAGGTTTTTCTGTAAAGATAAACTCCCTGCCCGGGGAAGGATTTTCCCCTCTGGTTGGCAGTGTACCTTTTAGCTTACCTTTAAGAGGAACCTCCTCAAGGATTATCCTTCCTTTATCCTCCCTCAGTCTTATCCTGTTATTGTCCAGGAAGATATCAAAACCATCTTTTGAAAGGGACAGAAGATGGGAAAATATCTTCTGTAGAGTATGCAGGGGATAAGCTCTGGAAGTTTTTGGTATTAAATCCTTATTTAAAATAACCTCCTGAGAGAGACCCTTATCTGTAGAGAGTGTCTGCTTTAAAGGTAGCTGGTTATCCTGATATTTTACCGGTTCTGATCCTGTCCCTGTAAAGATAAACTCCCTGCCCGAGGAAGGATTTTCCCCTCTGGTTGGTAGTGCACCTTTTAGCTTACCTTTAAGAGGAACCTCCTCAAGGATTATCCTTCCTTTATCCTCCCTCAGTCTTATCCTGCTATTATCCAGGAAGATATCAAAGCCATCTTTTGAAAGAAAATTTACAAGAGAGTAATTTACAGGAAAAAGAAGAGTTTTGCCTTTGAGAATATTTTTTTGTTTTTCATGAGAAAAATAATCCTTTTCAATGCTAATTTTCTTAACTTCTGTAAGTTTTAAATCTTTTTTTGCCCTGGAATTTAAAGAAACAGGAGAAATATTTTTTAAATTATTTTTACCAATAACAATTTCAAGGTAGTTTTCAAAATTTACCTTCTTATTAAAAACTCTCCTTGCTGCTTTTCCCTGAAATAGCTGTGATGAATTAAAAAGTGCAGATAGAACCAAATTCTTCA
>JAGGZA010000012.1 GCA_021162265.1 Candidatus Aerophobota bacterium
AGGAGGGAAGTTTGTTTATTTTCTCTTTAAGCTCATTATCCTGAGAAGTGGTTTTTTCAGGTGAAGGAACCCTGCCCTGAGAGTACTTGACAACAAGAGGTAAAGTCCTGTTAAGCAAATTACCAAGGTCGTTTGCCAGATCACTGTTTACTCTTTTTATAAAAAGAGAGGGAGAGAAATTACCATCTTCTCCAAAGGGAACTTCTCTTAAAAGAAAATACCGCAGATAATCCGGTCCAAACTTATCTACTATCCATTCCGGATCAACCACATTTCTCTTTGATTTTGACATTTTTTCCCCTTTTATCATCCACCATCCATGAGCAAAAACCATCTTAGGAAGTTCTATACCCAAAGACATAAGAAGGGCTGGCCAGATTATAGCATGAAACTTCAGGATATCCTTGCCCACAAGATGAACGTCCGCTGGCCAGAAAATAGAAAATTTCCCATTATCTATAGAGTATCCCAGAGCAGAGATGTAGTTAATTAAAGCATCAATCCATACATAAACACTATGAGACTTATCCAAGGGACAGGAAATACCCCACTCAAGATTTAAACGAGTTATACTAAGGTCCCTCAAGCCTCTTTTTACAAATTCCACCACCTCATTCATTCTAACCTGTGGAAGTACAAAATCGGGGTGCTCAGAATAATAATTCAGAAGAGGTCTTTGATATTTTGAAAGACGGAAAAAGTAGCTATCTTCCTCAACCCTTATAACTTCTCTTTTGCATTCAGGGCAAAGTCTTCCTTCTTTTAATTGAGACTCAAGCCAGAAGGTCTCACAGGGTACACAATACCAACCACTGTACTTCCCCTTATAAATATCTCCTCTTTTATAAAGTTCTAAAAAAATATTTTCCACAACTCTTGTATGCCGGGACTCGGTGGTACGAATAAAATCAGAATAAGAGATAAGAAGCTTGCCCCATAGATTCTTGAATTTTGCAACCATCTGATCTACCAGTTGATAAGGTGAAAGAGACCTTTCTTTTGCTGCCTGAAGAATCTTGCTCCCATGTTCATCTGTGCCGGTAAGAAAGAAAACATTATCCCCAAGGAGTCTTCTGTATCTGCTTAAAGTATCAGCAGCAATAGTAGTATAGGCATGTCCAAGGTGAGGGGCACCATTTACATAATAAACAGGCGTTGTGAGATAAAACTTTCCCATCTTTTTCCCTTTTTGGAAAAATCCTATCAAATTTCCTTTCACTGTCAACTTTTCTTTAAATACTTAGATTTTAATCTTCCTTTTAATAACAAAAGTTGCTATACTAAAAATGAGGAATATATGAAAAAATACTCCCTTAATATTAGTCCTGATTTCTGGAAAGAAAACCCTGTATCTATTGGAAATCTCAAGGTTTATCTTATCTGGTTTGACTCTATGGGAGCAAAGTCAAGTTGCATTCTCATAAAGACGCCCGAGATAAAGATACTGGTTGACCCTGGAGTAGCTGCTATGCAACCAGGTTATCCTCTTCCTGACGAGGAAAAATCAAAACTAAGGAATACAGCCCTTGAGTGTATTAAAGAAGCATCAAAAGAAGCAGACACAATTTTTATCTCTCACTATCATTATGACCATCATACTCTTCCCCGGGAAGCAGGTAAGATATATGAGGGAAAAACTCTCTGGATAAAAAATCCAAACATCTGGATTAACCAATCTCAATGGAAAAGAGCCCGAATTTTTTTAGAAGGGCTCATTGGAGACAAATCTCAAATAATATATACCTCTAATTTTTCCTCCTTTAGTATTCAGAACTCTCTTTTAAATCTCCCTATTGCTCAGGGTAAAAATTATGGTTCCTATCAGAAAAGAAAAAATGAAATAATCAAAAAAGGGAAAGACTGGTTAAAAAAACTTCAGGAAAAATGGAATCAAGGACCCCGGGTAGATGAAGAAAATCTAAAAAAACATAAAATCTTCTTTGCCGACGGAAAAAAATTTCAGGCTGGTGCTACCAGAGTAAGATTTACCCTGCCACTTTTTCATGGAATGGAATATGATAGGCTGGGATGGGTGATAGGAATTGTTATTGAAAGAATTAAAACCAAGCTTATCTATACCTCGGATTTACAAGGACCTATAATAGAAGATTACGCACGATGGATAGCAAAAGAAAAACCTTCTATTCTCTTGCTTGATGGTCCTGCTACCTACCTTCTTGGCTATATGCTAAATACTATTAATCTTCAAAGATGTATTAATAATCTTCTTTATATTTTAGATAATACTTCTCCTAAAATCTTTATCCTTGACCATCACCTCCTGAGGGACCAAAGATATAGAGATAGAATCAGCAGAGTATACGCTCATGCACTGAGAAAGGGCAAAAAAATTCTTACAGCCGCTGAATGGTACAAGGAAACACCCCTTATTTTAAAAATCACAGGAAAAATGAAATAATGTTGAAAATAACAGGGGAAAAGGTATAATTAAAAAAATAATGGAGAAAGATACAAATGGAAAAAGCTATAAAAAGAGCCCAGATACTTATTGAAGCACTTCCTTACATCCGTGAGTTTTCAGGGAAAACAGTAGTGGTAAAGCTTGGGGGACAGGCTATGCAAAAAGGGGGTATCACGCACTCAATTGCAGAGGATATTGTCTTAATGCGTTACGTGGGAATAAAACCAGTTGTTGTTCACGGTGGAGGAGAAGCTATCTCCCAATTAATGCAAAGACTTGGCATAAAACCCAAATTTGTTGAAGGGAACAGGGTAACTGACAGAGCTACCATGGAAATCGTAGAGATGGTTCTCGCTGGAAAAATAAATAAGGAAATCGTTGCACTGCTCAATTCCTGCGGGGGAAAAGCAGTAGGCATAGAAGGAAAGGATGGCAAACTAATCCTTGCCAGAAAAACCTCTGAAGAAAAATTGGGACTGGTTGGAGAAGTAGAAAGAATTAATCCAGAAATCCTGGAAATCCTGGATAAAGAGGGATTTATCCCTGTAATTGCTCCCATAGGAACAAACAGGGAGGGTGAGAGTTTAAACATAAATGCAGATATAGTAGCTGCCGAGATTGCCGGTTCACTGAAGGCTGAAAAACTTATATTTTTAACTGATGTTGAAGGTATAATGGAGAACCCTTCTGAACCAAAAAGCCTAATCCCAACCATAAATTTACAACGTGCTCAGGAGATGCTAAGAGAGGGTAAAATTCACAGAGGAATGATAACAAAGGTAAAGGCCTGTCAAAACGCCCTAAATAAGGGAGTAAAAAAGGTCCATATTATAAGCGGAAAAATCCCTCGCTCTCTTCTTCTTGAGATATTTACAGATAGTGGAATTGGAACACAGATTATCCCTTGAACCTTAAGGATAACTTAAATAACCTTCTCCAATATACTGGATAACTCTTCGTCACTCAGCTCCCTGGGATTTTTACTCATACTTCCTCCTCTTGAGCCAGCAACAAGTGAGGGAATGTCTTCCTTTCTTATTCTCCACTTCCTGAGATCAAGAGGAATATTTATCTTTTGCAAAAGGTCTCTTATTGCATCAGGAACATCCCTACCGCTTTTTACACCTATCTTCTCGGCTATTCTGTCCATCTTTTCCTGACAGACATCCATGTTATACTCTAAAACATAAGGTAGCAAAACCCCACAGGCAAGACCATGAGGAATTTTATAATAGGCTCCAAGAGGATGAGAAAGTCCGTGTGCCGCCCCTAACCCTGCATTGGAAAAGGCCATAGCCTGAAGAAGACTCCCGAGAGCAACTTTTTCTCTTATATTTATATCGTCTCCTCTCTTAACTGCCAGGGGTAAATTAAAAAAAAGAATCTCTATAGCCCTTAAAGCAAGAACATCGGTTATCGGATTAGAGACTCTGGAAATATAACACTCAATGGCTTGAGTTAGAGCATCCATCCCGGAGTAAGCAGTAAGAGAAGGAGGACAGAATAAGGTTAACTCCGGATCAACAACTGCTACCCTTGCTATCATAAATGGACTGCGCAGGCTTTTCTTTATTTTTCTCCTTGAGTCAGTAAGGACAGCGTTATTAGTTATCTCAGCACCTGTTCCTGCAGTAGTGGGGACTGCTATAAGGGGAATACCCGGCGTATTTATAGGTTTTCCATAATAGTACTCCTCTACGCTACCTTCCTTAGGAGCAATAATAGCTATAGCTTTAGCAGTGTCTATTACACTACCTCCCCCCAATCCTATAATTACAGATACCTTTTTCTCTCTTGCTATCATTATACCTTTATCCACAGTATCAAGCGAGGGATCATGTTCAACCTCATCAAACAGCTCTATAGCTACTTTCTCAGAAGAAAGTATTCCATAAACTTTATCCAGGACACCTGCTTTGCGCATAGCAGTACGTCCTGTTACAAGCAAAACTTTCCTGCCAAAACCAGGCACCTCCTCCCCGAGTTTACCAAGAGAACCTCTTGCAAAGATAATACGTGATGGATACATTAAAGTAATCATCTTACTCTCCTATTTTGCTGTTTTGGGATATCCAACAGGAATCACATAAACAGGGTCAAGATCATCGGGTAAAAAAATTGTTTCCTTCACCTGTCTATCCCAGAATGCACCCACAGGAACAGCTGCAAGGCCTAAAGCCACTGCCTGCAAACAAATGTTTTGTCCACAATGACCTACCTCAATCTGAACATATCTTATCCCTCTCTCCCCATATTTCCATGTAACTCTACTGTAATCTGCTGCAATTACAAAAACAACCGGAGCTTCGGCAATAAACAATTGAGAAAGGCAGGCTTCTGCTAACTCCTGACTGTAATCACCCCTTGTAACAATCTCCAGGTTATGCTGAAACAAATCGTAATGGTATATACCCCTTTCCAATCCCTTAACTTCTCTTGCTACCACATAAATTTCAAGAGGATAGAGAGCACCAGCTGATGGAGAGGTTCTACCAAAGTCGTCTTTTTCTGTAATTCCCTGAGCGGCCCATAAAATCTGAGACACATACTCCAGGGAAACAGGTTCAGGGGAAAAATCCCTTATTGATCTTCTCTTGTTTAATACCTCCTCAAAAGAAAACTTTCCTCTTACATCAGGGCTGGGTAGCTTCAAATTTTATCCTCCACAAACTCTGTGAGGAGTATAACCTGCCTCAAGAGCTTCCTTTCTTGTTTTAAATATCACCTTATACTCATCTTTTATCCTTTTTGCCTGCCAGCAACCAGGCTCGTGAAATAATTTTGAATTTTTACTTGCGATATAAAAAGGAGAAGGGTTTTTCTCCCTTGCCACAATTGTGTCTTCTTCCTCTATTAGTTCATATTCAATTGGTATTAAAAGTTTCCTTCTCACCTTCTTAGGTAAAGCATCGAGAGAAACAAAAAGATAAGGAACAATCTTTTTTGACGAGCCTATCCTTAGCCACCCTGAATGATGAGCACCTACTATTAAAGCGCCAATTCTACCCTTTTCATCTCTGGCTAATTGACTCCAGGAAGGAACAGAACGATGTTTTTTCTCATCAAAACCAGCAAATGTACTTACCCTGAATCTTCTCCTGCGACCCCACCTATCCTTTAACCACAGGGTACTTAGAGGAATACATTTTCCTCCTACCTGAATAGAAGAAATTCCTGATATTTTCCATCTCATACTTTTTAAGACTATTAATCTACAGGTATATCTTCTGCTTTTTTCTTTATAGGCCAGCTTATCTCAATCAGCCCTGGTTTTATAAGTTTTGCCTTGATTTCCTCTCTTTTAATCTCTGGATTTATCCTTATCTTAAGTATATGCTTTTCCTCTGTACGAGTATACCTTATGTTTCTGCTTATACTGTGGACACCCCATCTAAAAGGACCAACTCTTATATCAAAATCCTCCCACCAATCTTCAAAATCATCGAAAAAATCTCCCCTCATCGTTCCCCCTCCTGAATGCTAATTATAGAAAAATAAGGCTCAATGTCAAAAGCAAAGCATATTTTCTTTGAAGATTTGACTTAATAGGAAGAATTGATAATATACAAAACTAAAAGCTGGGGAGTAAAAGATGAAGACAGGCTGGAAAATACTCCTTTTTTTACCTCTTCTTCTCTCTATACCAACTACTACCTTAGCAGGAAAGCTCTCCTCCCAATTGACACCATCCTCAATTGATAGAGTAATTATTGTTTCTGGAGAGAAGAATTCAATACCTGACAGTAGCAATAAAATTGTTGACTACAACAGGGAAATCCTGCTTTATGCCATTATAAAATTTAAAGGAAACTACTATCTTGGTTACGAGAATTCCTCCCTGCCAGATTCAGCTAAAATAAGGGGAAAAATTTATTCTCTTAAAAGGTGGAAGAGCAAGAGCTGGGGTAAATTAATTATAAAATGGTACAAGGTAATGCCAAGAGAGGCCCCTTCAAAACCAAAGGGAACATACAAGTGGTACTCAAATGTCTTCAGCGAAGAAGAGGGAGAAGCGGAGAAATGGAGGGGATGGCAGATAATTGAGTATAAACAGTATCATTTAAAAGAAAGGGGCTGGAGTCTGGAACCAGAAAGAAAAGCAGGGACAGTCAGGTATAGAGTGGAGGTAGTCTTTAACGGAAAGGTATTTTCCTCTCCCGGCAAACCCGATCCAGCCAACCCAAGTGGTATATCTGCTGCAGATTATGACAAAGGAATAAAAGAAACCGTTCACAGAATAACTCGTCTTTCCAACCACCCCAACAAACTCATAAGGTATGTTGAAGCTTTAAGAGGAGTTCCCTGGCTCTGGGGTGCAGATTACAGAGACCCACCTAAAAATACCCCCTCAAAACACCAATCAGACTTCACAAATCCTGTAGGTATTGAATGCTCCAGTCTTTTAATTTCTGCTCTGAGGGCTATGGGGAACAAAGAATTAAGGTATACAACAACAGAAAGTTTAGCAAAAGGTCAATACACTCAACCTATAACTAATGCAACTCTTACTTTAGTAAAACGCACTTTCTTTAAAAACTGGGTTCCCCGGGGTATATGCTGGAGTGAAGATGGAAGATTCTATGTATATGGCAGTAAAAAAATTCAGATAAGAGATGAACAATTCAATTTAATAAAGGAAGTTGACAAATTTCCCTTTGAACTTATAGATATTGCCTTGCAGGAAGAGGGAAGAAAGATATACTGTATAGGAGAAAAGGACTTTATCCTAAAAATATTCCTGATAGAAGGAGGAAAAAGCCAGAAGGAGCTCTTTACGCCAAAGGTAAAAAAAACTATTGCTATGGGAAACAAGGAATATATCTGCAAGGTAAAAATAAATCCCACTGGTATAGAGATAGGAAACTCTTCTCAAAGCCCTGATAATAGAAAGGAACAGATATACCTTCTTGACTCTGGCACCATTTATGTTTTTGATTTAAAAGGGAATGAGCTCTCAGCAATTCATCTCGAAGGAATTGGCAGCAAATGGATTCCCACAGGTTCTTTATCGCTTAAAGAGGGTCTTTTTTACATACCCGTGCAGGAGAAAAAGATTCTGGTATATAATCATAAAGGTAAGATAATAAAAACCATAGATTTGAAAGAGAAAATTTTAGATATAGATGTTAACAAAGAGAAAATAGCTGCTCTTCATCCTTTTCCTATAAGAATAGAAATCTACAACATTAACGGAATTTTTTTACATGATTTTTCCGATAAGTTTTTGAATGATAAGGGGAAACGAGTAACAATAAAAATAGGATCTTCTCCTTCTGATCTTCATAC
>JAGGZA010000049.1 GCA_021162265.1 Candidatus Aerophobota bacterium
CCGATGATGGACTGCTGGATATCTGTATAGTGAAAAAAGTGAATAAGTTAAAAATAATGCGTGCCTTTTTAAGAGTCTTTCTGAAGACAAAGCCCTTCCATCTTCCGGAAGTTAAAATATATAATGAAATCCCTGGAGTAGAGATTCACAGAGCGAAAAAAGTCTACCTGGAATCAGAAATCCCTCTCTATTCTCATGGGGATGCAGAAATTATCTCCACCACTCCCCTCTCACTTGAGGTAATTCCCGGAGCCTTAAAAGTAGTGGTTCCCCCATCATCCTGAGCCCTGTTAAGAGGCAGATAAAACACTTTTATCGATTATATCCCTTTTTTGGTTAGGGGTTAGGTAAAAATAAAAAATGCTTGATTTAAAAACTTTATTCTGATGGAAAAGGTGATAAAAAATGAAAAACTTACAGGCAAAAATGTTTAATAAAAAAGCTTCTGACCCTAAAAACAAACCGGACCAGATTATAGAAGCTATTGCATTAAAGCCTGGTCAAATTATTGCTGATATTGGAGCAGGGGGAGGTTATTTTTCTCTAAGATTTGCCAAAATAGTAGGAAGAGAGGGAAAAGTTTATGCAGTTGATGTGAACCCAGATTTTCTGGAATTTATCAAAAACAGTGCTAAAGAAAAGAAATTAAATAATGTAATAACAAAGCTTACCACAGAAAACAGATTAGATTTACCTGAAAAAAGTTTAGATTTTATTTTTATGCGCAACATCACTCATCATATATCAAATCGAGTTAAGTATTTTGAAAACTTAAAAAAATTTCTAAAGCCAGATGGCAGGGTTATCATTATAGAATACAAGCCTGGTAAATCTCTCAGTTTTCGTGGAATATTTGGGCACCATGTAGCTAAAGAAATTATTGTACGGGAAATGGAAGAGGCAGGGTACTTACTGGAAAAGGAATTTGATTTTTTGCCAGAACAGCATTTCACAATTTACTCAACGCGATATACATCTACCACCAGATAGATGATCTATATAAGCAGGTATCCTAAAAGTAATTTTTTTGCCTGCTCTCTATTTAAAAGTTAAAAGAGCGTCATATCTGTCAAATATTGAGACCTGACCCCGTTTTAACTCGTTTCTACACAATACTCAGAAAAAAAGGAACAGTAAAAGCACTTAAAAGAGTGGTCCAGAAAACTCCCGAGGCAGCCAGATTGGAGTCAGAATTATACTTTTCTGCAAGAACAGAGCTGAGAACCATAGAAGGCATAGCAGCTTCTAAGATAATTATCTTCTTCATTAAGATGGAAAGATTAAGGAGAGAAACGATAAGAATAAAACAAAAAGGCACAACTAACAATTTACCCATACTTAAGGCGGTTAAAGTTTTCCACTCTATCTTACGATAAAAATCTGTTCCATAAAGCAAAGAACCTGTTGCAATTAAAGACATGGGTATCGTTACACTACCAAGAATGTTGGACACTCTTATAAGAACTTGAGGCAACTTAAATTCAACCATAATTACTATAAAACCAGCAATTAAAGCTACAATTCCCGGGTTTAAAATGTTCTTTAAAACATCTTTTTTTAACATCCTGTCTTTCCCGGAAGATATAAGCCCTATGCCAAAGGTCCATATAATAAGACTAACTCCGAAGTCAAAGAGAATAATTCTTACAACTGCCTGCGGTCCATAAAGGGAAAAACCTATCGGGATAGAAAGAAAAGATGTATTACCAAAAGCACACAGCATAAGGAAAGTTCTCTTCCCTGCTTCCTTTAAATTTACCTTTGATTTTAAAAACATTAACAAAAAAACGCCTATAAAGTATCCCAGAAAACAACTCAATACTCCAAGAACAATTAAAATCATGGCATCTAAAACCATCTCTCTTGAGAACTGGGTCAGTATTGAATAAAATATCAGAGCAGGAAGAGTAACCAAGATCAAAAGATTACTTAAACTACCCGTAAAATCCTTATTTATGATTTTTATATGCCTTGCCAGCATCCCGATAAATATAAGAATAAACATAACAGAAATTGTAGAAAATACCTGTAAGAACATATTTATACCCTCAAGCAAAGGCAAGTTTTATATTTGATTAAACCGCGAGTTTGTTTTATGTATGCATTATAACAATTTTCAACTGGAGAAGCAATTTGAGTACATGATTATAAAAAAAGTTGGAATGAACGTCATAAGATATAAGAGGGATAAAAAGAAGGTCTTCAGATATAGCTTTTCCTGGCTTATCTTATTTTTATTGAGCTTGTTGACCTTAAGGGTATTTGTTTTATATTTTATATTTTATAAAATAATTCTGAACAGGAGCAAAACTTGGGAAAAATAAAATTCTTAGGAACTGCTGGAGCAAGGATGGTTATGATAAAACAACTCAGGTCCTCGGGTGGAATCTGGCTAAACCTGGATGATACTAACATTTTAATAGATCCAGGTCCCGGGTGTCTCGTAAGATGTGTAAAATCCCGTCCAAAACTTGATCCAGCAAAACTTGATGCAATAGTTTTAACTCACAAGCATCTTGACCACTCAGGTGATATAAACGTAATGATAGAAGCTATGACTGATGGAGGATTTAAAAAAAGAGGAATTTTGTTTGCTCCAGAAGATGCTCTAAAAGGAGAAGATACAGTAATATTTAAATATTTGCGTAATTTCCCAGAGAAAATAGAAGTGCTGCAGGAAAAAGGAAATTATAAAATAAAGGATGTTTACCTTACTACACCTGTAAGACACAAGCATGGAGTAGAAACTTATGGTTTAAATATAGATTTTAAAGGATTATCCATTTCTTTTATAACCGATAGCCGATATTTTGAGGGGTTAGAAAGATTTTATCAGGGAAGAATAGTTATCATTAATGTTGTAAGGTTTAAACCAAGAGAAGGCGTTGATCATTTAAGTCTTGAGGATGCCGAGAGAATAATAAGCCTGAATAGACCGGACCTTTCCATTTTAACCCACTTTGGAATGACCATGCTTCGTGCAAAACCCTGGGAAATAGCTAAAAATCTCGAGGAAAAGTTAAAACTAAAAGTTATTGCAGCAAATGATGGAATGGAGATAAACCTTGACACCTATAAAAAATAAGGGGAAACTTACGGTAGGTCTTGTATCACTGGGTTGCCCCAAAAATCTTATTGATAGTGAGGTTATCCTTGGAAAATTAGGAGAAAAGGGATATATTTTAACCTCATCTTACCTCAGTGCAGATATTATAATAGTAAATACCTGTAGCTTTATCAGTGCTGCAAGAGAGGAAAGTTATGAGGTAATCTCCAGAATAATAAGAAATAAATCTCCTCATCAGAAATTAATTGTGTGTGGCTGTCTTCCTCAACTGGAAAAAAGAAAGCTATTTTCTAAATTCCCCGAAATAGATGCTCTCCTCGGAACGTCCGATTTTCATCAGATAGACAAAGTTATAGAGAAGACTATTCTTAAAAAAGAGCGTGTATTTTCTGTATCAAAGCCACAGTTTATTTATAACTCAAATTTTTCAAGACTGGTCTCCACTCCTCCAGGTTACGCTTACCTTAAAATAGCAGAAGGATGTTCCAATAGATGCTCCTATTGTCTCATCCCCAGACTCAGAGGTAGCTTTAGAAGCAGAGAGATAAATGATGTTATAAAAGAAGCAAAAGACCTTGCAACCATGGGAATTAAAGAGGTTATACTAATTGCTCAGGATACCAGCTTTTACGGAAATGATAGAGGAGAGAAGAATTATCTTTCTTCCTTATTAAAAAAACTTGAAAAAATCAAGGGTATAGAATGGATAAGATTGCTTTATCTTCATCCCCTGCACTTTGATTTTGAAATAATAAAATTGATGAAATATTCCTCAAAGATATGTAGATACCTTGACATACCTGTTCAGCATACTCACAATGATATTTTAAAACTCATGGGGCGTCCGCCCTTTGAAAAGACATTAAGAATAATAGAAAAAGCGAGGGAAAACATTCCTGAGATTTCTCTCAGGACAACACTAATCGTAGGATTTCCCGGTGAAAGAGAACATCATTTTAAAAAACTCCTGAAAGATATAGAAAAGCTACAATTTGACTGGCTGGGAGTTTTTACCTATTCAAGAGAAAAGGGAACTCCCGCCTACTTCATGCCCTCTCAGCTACCGCATGAGGTTAAGGAGAAAAGAAAAAAAATCATCCTGAAATTGCAGCAATCCATAACAGAAAAGAAAAACAGAGAAAGGATAGGAAAAACCTATCCTGTAATTGTAGATATTGCTCTGGATATAGATTTAATGAAAGAAGGAGAAGGACACACCTTTTTCCAGGCTCCGGAAATTGATGGTAAGAGCGTTTTTAAGGAACCTTTTTCTCAGGGAAGTATCTTCCAGGGGAAGGTAAAGGAAGTTAAAAACACCTTTGATCTTTATGTATGCAGAGTATAAAATATGGACACTGTAAAGATAAACGGAAAGGAATACAGGGTAATAAAGGAACCTCAACCTCATATCCTTGTCCCCACAAAAAAACAGCTTCACGGGTGGTGGCCTGGAAAAAGAGAGTGTACAGCAGAAAGACTTCTTGTTAATCCCTACAATGGGTGTGGAATAGGATGTTTTTTCTGCTATACTCTTTCCTTTCCTGGATACTTTCAATTATTTAGAGAAAAAGGAATCATAACCGTTGCAAAGGATTTTGATAGAGAAGTTGCAAAACAACTTGACTCTATTGATGTCGCATCCTGCGGATATCTTTCTCCTGTAACCGATCCCTTTCAACCTGTTAATTCTATATACAGACTATCCGAGAAAATCATAAAGGTGTTTGTGGAAAGAAATATCCCTATAGAATTTATAACCAAGGCTAAAATCCCTCCCGGGGTAATTGAAATTATGAAAAGCCAGTCTCATTGTTTTGGGCAGGTTTCCATCCTCACTCCTGAGGAAAAACTGAGGAAAATCCTTGTTCCCGGCGGAGCGACAACTGACAAGCTTTTTGAAAACATAGAACTTTTATCAAATAATAACATTTTCTCTGTATGCAGGATAGACCCCATTTTCCCCTTTATAACAGACAACATGGAAGATATAAAGGAGATTATACAAAAAGCAAAGGACTCAGGATGCACACACATAGTGGCAAGCTGTCTTGATATTCCCCTTAAAATATTCAATCAAATTTTAAACGTAATAGATAAAAAATTTGGCACAGGATACAAGTGGGACTATCGAAAACTCTACAGAGAAAACATAGATGGATATATGCATGCCGATATAAACTACAGAAAAAAAATATTTGACAGGATGCGCAACATCTGCGAGAGAAAAAACCTGACTTTTGCACTCTGTATGGAATACGAGCTTATTGATGGTAAACCACAGGGTTTAAATAGAGAATTCATGAGTTCTACTAACTGTGAAGGTGTGGATATACCTGTATACATAAGAAAAGGAGATAAGTTTTATCCGGCAGCAAATTGCAAAGGGAATTGCCTTAACTGCACAACGCCAGAGTGTGGTATACCTGATCTTGCCATGGGAAAAGGCAAAGGAAATACCAGCTGGAAGCTAAAGGACTATCGCAGATGGTCAAAGAATCTGAGAAATAAAATGTTTGAATTCAAGCAATAATTGATGACTGTTGATAAACATAAAAAACTTTATACTCTGGGAACAAGCAACAGGGAAAGCAAAGACTTTTTAGAAATACTGAAAACCTACTGCATTGAGGCTGTAATTGATGTTCGCAGATTCCCCACCAGCAGATGGGAACACTTTAAAAAGGAAAATCTCCAAAAGATACTTGAAAAAGAGGGTATAAATTACTTTTATCTTGGCAGGGAGCTGGGAGGATACAGAAAAGAAGGATATGAGAAACACATAGAAACTCCTCTTTTTAAAGAGGGAATACAAAGGCTGGAAAAAATAGCTACCAGACTAACCTCTGTTTTTATATGCGCAGAGAAACTTCCCTGGAAGTGTCACCGTCGGTTCATAGCAGATGTTCTTCAAAAAAGAGGATGGAAGGTAATCCATATCATTGATCGGCAAAGAACGTGGAATCCGCGGACTTCCCTTTTTTAAAATGATACTTAAAATCACGCATGCCAATATCTATTCTGCTTATTAAACGGTGATAAAGATTTTGAATAATCTGAATTACCCGATAGATACTATAGATAACCTTCACCTTGCTGTCAGAAAAGCGATAGTCAAACTCGTAAAATGACCTCTCTATAAGTTTCCCTTCCTTTCTTAAAATTTCCTCAAGCAAAGTTCCAGCAACAACCGAAAGACGTGTAATGTTAAAAGCAGCAGGACTTCCTAAATCTCTCAAGAACTGCCCATTTTCCAGAAATTCATCGAAATTCATCCAGGGATCAGCAGGAATAAATCCTATTTTGCAATCTATATCTAAATCCCTCAATATCTGGATAGCCTTTTTGCTATCTTCAACACTTATATCTTTTTGATATTTATCAAGTATCCTCTGAACCCCTGATTCAACTCCCAATCTGACCTCATAAAGACCGGCTTTCTTTAACAGGGAGAAAAGAGAGGATTCTACATTATCAACACGGCACTCTATACTGAATCTAACAGGTATATTCTTCTTTATCAAGCCTTTTGCAATATCTTCTACCCTTTTTCTACCCTTTTCCCCTGGCCCGAAGAAGTTATCATCCAGAAAATCAACAATTTCAACTCCCCAATTCTTATGTAAATAATCAAGTTCCTCCAGGACATTCTCTGCGCTTCTTCCTCTCCATTTTTTACCGGGACATCTATCATAAAAAGCCCGTGGACCACAAAAAATACACCTTCCGTAACACCCTTTACTGCTGATAACTATAGAATTTCTTCCCCACCTCAAAACAAGGGGAAGAGTATCTCTTGCAGGAAAAGGTAGCTCATCCAGATCATCAACAAGGGATTGAGGAGGATTTATAACTACCCTACCCTCTTTTTTAAAGCCTATTCCTTTTATTTTCTGCCAGTCTTCATTGTTTAAAATTTTCCTCACAAGAGAAGGAAAGGTTATATCTCCTTCACCATAAACTACAGAGTCAACAAAAGGACAGTTTTCCAGCAAAACTCTGGTTTTTAAAGTTGGAAAATGCCCGCCAAGGCAAATATGTGACTTTAATCCCTTCTCTCGCAGCAGCTTTACTATAAAAAGAGTATTCTTCACTGCAGGCTGCACAACCGATATTCCCAGAATCCTCGGTGCCTTTTTTAAAATCTCCCTGCATGTTTTTCTCAATCCCCAGCGTAAAAGTCCTGCATCCAATATTTCAACATCAAAGCCTTCCTGCCGAAGTTCTGCAGCAAGATAACCAATCCCAAGATGTTCACTGTGAGGCTCCCACAATCTCGATCCACAGGGAGGGTCAACCAGCAAAATACTCATCTAAGGTACTTTAAAAACCTATAAATTTACTATCTCCCAGGAATAATTTATATCCACAGCTTCTGCAAGCATAGCTCCTACAGGACAATACTTCTCATAAGACCTCTCAACTGCCCATTTTATATCCTCTTCCTTAAGATCTTTACCGTAAAAAACGCAATTAACATCAATCTTGTTAAATACGCGGGGATGTTCTTTGGCTTCCTCACCTTCAAGCTTTATCTCAAGATTATTAAGATGGGCTCTCTTCTTGCCAAGAAGAGAGATAATATCCATCCCCAGGCAGCTACCAAGAGCAATAAGCAAAAGTTCCATTGGTCTTGAAGCAGCATCCTGACCCTTGTAAATCTTTACAGAATCAATAACTACCCAGTGATTAGAATCACCTTTCCCTATCATAGTTAATCCACTTACCTGTTTTACTTCTACTTTCATAACCTCTCCTCACTAGCCTTAATTAAACAATTTGTAGAGGGCAAGCCTGAAACCCTCCAGGAATAATAATTACCCGATGTTCTTCTACCAATCAATTCCCAGGTTCTCCCCCCATCTCTGGACAGGCTAATATCCACTCTCGCCCATAGACCTGTAATAATCCATCTTATATGAACAGAATTTCCTATCCTCCAGAACTCACCACCATTTGGCGAGATAACTCTTACCTGTACAGGAGTAACACCTGTTTCTGCAGGTCTGATAACAAATTCGTTGTCATTTGTATCCTCCCCAATGTTATTGTTCCTGTCAAAAGCTAAAACTCTAATCCAGCACCAAACATAACCATGCTCTGATGAAAAATGTATATCTTCAGGAATTCTCCAGGAGTAAGAACCGGTGTTTGGCAAATCACGGGCTATTACTCTCCAGGGAGTACCATATCCCACTCTATAGTAGATATCTATTTTTGCAACTTCTCTGTCATCAGACGCTGTCCACAGAATATTCCTTATCTCCCCCACTCTCCACACCTCATCTCCTGTATTCGGGTATCTAACCCGCAATCAATCTCTTTCTCATCTCTCGCCCTCCTTAAACTTATTTTTAACGGCAGGATGAGTCACTTTTTAAAATAGCCAAATAGGCTTAAATTAACCTTATCCAGGCAAGCGAAATACCCTTCTGGCATTTTGAGAGGTAATGCGAGCAACTTCTTCTGGTGATATTCCTCTAACAGAAGCTATTTTCTGAAGAATATGCTTTACATAAGAAGGTTCATTTCTCTTCCCTCTAACAGGGTCAGGCGCAAGGTAAGGGGAATCGGTCTCCACCAGTAATTTATCCAGAGGAACAATAC
>JAGGZA010000125.1 GCA_021162265.1 Candidatus Aerophobota bacterium
AGTGTATCTTTTACCCTGAGCTATTACTCCTGCTACAATATTTCCAAAGCCACCTGCCTGATGTTCTTCAGCAGTTAATACGATACCTGTTTCCTCTGCTGCCTTTATAATTGCCTCTTTATCAATTGGCTTAACCGTATGCACATTCACTATTCTTGTCTCAATTCCGTATTCTTCCTTTAAAATATAAGCTGCTCTCATTGCTTCTGGAACCATGGGTCCACAGGCAATTATACTCAAGTCTTCTCCTTCTGAGGTGTAATCTGTTGAAAGTTTTACCTCAAAGGCTTCAATAAATTCTTCTTTCTCCCCTCTATACCTTATTATATTTGCTACTCCAAATTTATAAGGTGTATTTTCAGAAGTTACTACAGGAGTTGCCTCTCTTGCATATCTTACAACTGCCGGTCCCTCAACACTGGCAATAGCTTTTGTCGCTTTTTCCACTTCAATTGAATCACAGGGAACAGCTACATGCATACCTGGAAGATAGTATGTATTGCTGATCTCCTCAAGTGCCTGGTGAGTGGCTCCGTCCGGTCCAACTGATATCCCGCCATGAGCATCTGCAACTTTTACATTGAAGTTATTGTAACACACAGTAGTGCGCAGCTGATCCCAGTTTCTCCCAGTAATAAATACTCCATAGGATCCGATAAAGACGGTTTTTCCCTCCTTGGCAAGACCTGATGCCACCAGAGTCATATTAGCCTCAGCTATACCCATACTGAAGAATCTATCCTTTCTTTCAGGGTGATTTTCATAGAATTTATTCATTCTGATAGAATTTGTGATATCACCCCCCAGAGCGATGACTCTTTTATCCTCTCCTAATTTTTCTATAGCTCTACCAAAACCATTTCTTGTAGCATCCATCTTAACCTTCATTTTGCTATCTGCATTCCACCAGTAATCCCTACTAAACTCTGGCATGGAGGATTGAATTTTCCTTTCCACCTCTTCCTGGTAATCCTGAGCAATTTTTAATAATTTATCTACTTTTTCTCTGGTAAAATCAGGATCGCCTATATCCTCTAAAGCCTTTTCCAGTGATTCCTTTCCCCATCTTCCATCCTTGGGAGCTATACCATGATAACCCACAACATTCTCAGCATAGGAAACACCCTTTCCTTTTATTGTTTTTGCAATTATTACTGTTGGTTTCCCTTTTATCTTCTCGGCTTCATCCAGAGCATTTAAAATCTCTCTAATATTATGTCCGTCAATTTCAATAACATTCCACCCAAAAGCCTTCCACTTATCAACAAGAGATTCAAGCCCCATAACCTCTTCTGTAGGACCATCAATTTGCAAACCATTTCTGTCTAAAATAGCAACAAGATTATCCAGTTTATAATGGGAAGCACACATTATACCCTCCCACATAGAACCCTCATCAAGCTCTCCATCCCCAATGATACAGTAAACTCTGTAGCTTTTTTTCTCCAGTTTAGCATTAAGTGCACAGCCTATCGCCACACCCAGCCCCTGACCCAAGGAACCGGCAGAAAGTTCAACTCCCGGCAGTTTAAGCCTGTTGGGATGACCCTCAAAACCAGACCATAGCTTTCTCAGCTTTACCACTTCCTCTACCGGGAAATAACCTGCTTCACCTAAGGCTACATAAAGGGCAGGAGCCTTATGACCCGTAGACCAGAAAACCCTATCTCTATCCTCCCACTCAGGGTTCTCCGGGTCATGCCTTATCTTTTTAAGATAAAGTACAGCAGCAATATCCATAATTGACAGGGTCCCGCCTGTATGTCCTGAGCCAGCTGCCGTAAGAGCAACCATATTGTAAGCCCTCATCTCTCTTGCTTTTTCTATCAGTTCCTCAATTGTATAATCCTTTTTTATCTTACCTGTTTTAGAATCCACAATTGGCATCTATACCTCCTGATATAATTTAACCTCTTAACTTAACACTTAAGGGTAAAGTCCTCTTACTTTCGTAGCATCGGCAACTCTTTCTATAGCAAACATAAGAGCAGCTTTCCTCATCGATACCTTTCTTTTAGTGGCCATCCTGTAGACATTCTCAAATGCTTTTTCCATTATATCTCTCAGTTTAAGATTAACCTCTCTTTCACTCCAGAAGTAAAACTGAAGACCCTGAACCCATTCAAAGTAGGAAACAGTAACTCCTCCAGCATTGGCAAGAATATCCGGGATAATAAATACCCCTTTATCTTCCAGAATCTTATCTGCCTCAGACGTTGTAGGACCATTGGCTGCTTCTGCAATAAGGCTTGCCTTTATACTGCTTGCATTATCCTTTGTAATTTGATTCTCCACTGCAGCAGGAACAAGTACATCACAATCCAAGGTTAAAAGCTCCTGATTGGTGATTTTGTCAGCATCCCTGTAATTAATAACCGAGCCTGTTTTTTCCTTGACTTCAGAGACTTTAAAAGGGTCAAGTCCCTTTGGATTATAAATACCTCCTTTTGTATCACTTACAGCAATTATCCTGCAGCCTTCTTTGAAGAGAAGGAAGGCAAGATTTTTACCTGCATTACCAAATCCCTGAATAACAAATTTACTTTCAAAAGGATCAAAACCAAGCTTTTTTGCAGCATTAAATATACTGAACATAACCCCTCTTGCCGTAGCCTGCAGTCTCCCCAGAGACCCTCCTATATTAAGAGGCTTCCCTGTAACAACTCCAGGAACAGAATAACCTACATTCATGCTAAATGTATCCATTATCCAACCCATAACCTGCGGATTGGTGTTGACATCAGGGGCAGGAATATCCCTCTCGGGACCAATTATTGGTATAATCTCCGATGTGTACCTTCTTGTTAGTCTTTCAAGCTCTGCGAGGGATAATTTTTTAGGGTCACACGCAATCCCACCCTTTGCTCCACCAAAAGGAACCCCTACCACTGCACATTTCCAGGTCATCAGCATAGCAAGTGCCTTTACCTCATCAAGAGTAACATCAGGGTGATACCTTATACCCCCTTTAGCAGGACCTCTTGTTAAATTATGCTGAACTCTAAAACCTTTAAAAACCCGTATTGTACCGTCATCCATCCTTATGGGAACAGAAACAATTAA
>JAGGZA010000050.1 GCA_021162265.1 Candidatus Aerophobota bacterium
ATTATGACCTGTATTTCTAAAGCGTCCTCTAACAAAAATAAAATGTAAGGTGGAGAGATTATGAGTAAGGAAATCTTTCGGCGAGTTCTAAAAATAAGGGAGTTCATGTTACTTGTAATAATATTAATCATTTCAATATTTTTTTCTCTTACTTCTCCTTATTTTGCTACTTTTTCTAACTGGGAGGCTATTGCTTATGGTATGATGAGTGATTGTATCATTGCTGTGGGAATGACAATAGTGATTGTAGGAGGAGGTTTTGATTTATCTGTAGGAGCAGTATTAGCTTTATGTGGGATACTGGTCGCCAAAATGCTTAATGCTAATTTTTCAATGATAACATCGATACTTGTTGGAGGTATATTATTGGGAGGAGGTATAGGACTGTTTAATGGTGTTATGGTTGCTAGGTTGAAGATTAATCCATTTG
The DNA here is from genome assembly GCA_021162265.1 of Candidatus Aerophobota bacterium. Taxonomy (GTDB): domain Bacteria; phylum Aerophobota; class Aerophobia; order Aerophobales; family B3-G15; genus CBFDTW01. The sequence continues at coordinate 431 of JAGGZA010000050.1, forward strand.
TCGTAACTCTTGGAATGATGAGCGTGGCAAGAGGGATAGGATTCGCTATTACACAGGGTCGTCCTGTGGTAGGTCTACCTCCTGAATTTGGATTTCTTGGACAGGGGAAAGTTTTAGGCTTTCCTTTTGCTATTTTATTGATGATTTTGATAGTGGTGATAGGAGACTTGTTGATGAGAAAGTCGCTTTTGCTTAGGAGGGTTTACTATGTGGGAGGAAATGAAGAAGCTGCTAGGTTTTCAGGGTTAAATGTGGAAAGGATAAGGATCATGACTTATGTTATAACTGGAGTACTGGCAGGATTATCAGGAGTTTTAATTACTTCTCGTATGTTTTCTGCAACAGCAACAGCTGGAATGTCAACCGAACTTAGAGCTATCGCCGCTGTTGTTATCGGAGGTGGTGTGTTAGCAGGAGGTAAGGGAACTATCTTTGGAGCTTTTTTAGGAACCCTCCTTCTTGGAATTATAACTGATGCACTTGTTCTATATAATGTGTCAGTATACTGGCAACAGGTTGCAAGCGGAATTATTCTTATCAGTGTTGTGACTATCGACGTATTGAGCAGAAGAGGACAAGAATAGTTTTTCGGTGATATAATATATAATTTTAATTTCGTCAGAATAAAATAACATTAGAGGAAAATATCTGGGTATTTTGTAAGGGAGAGATCATGGGGGTATAAGTAAAAAAGAAATCAAAGGGTCGGAAAGGAGGTGAGAACACAGAGGAGTGGGAGAAGACTCGTGACAGGTATAATGAGGTAAAGATTTTTTAAGGAGGTTGGTAAAGAATGAGTAAAAAATGGATTAGTGGAATAATAGGAGGGGGTATTCTGTTATTGATGATGGGGAGTTTTGTTTTTGCGCAGGAAACTTATTATCTTATTGGACCCCATATTGGGCTTCCTTACTGGCAAGATCATAAGAGAGGATTAGAAGCCGCAGCTGTCGAGCTTGGCGTTAAGACTGTTTTTACTGGAGCGCATGGTAATGTCATTGAAGAACAGGTTAAAATCATGGATCAGGTTATAGCCAAGCGACCTGCGGGGATACTTGTTGGACCGTTAAATCCAGAGGCTCTTGCGCCAAGTATTGATAGGGCCATGGCTGCAGGAATTCCAGTCATAACCGTAGATACTGATTCTCCTATGAGTAGTAGACTTTGTTACATTGGGACAAATGGATATGAGGCTGGTAAAGTAGCAGCTGATGTTATGGCAAAACTGGTGGGAGGTAAAGGAGAGGTAGGAATATCTAACTTACTGGGTTTTGCAACATGTGAAGAAAGAGCTCGAGGTTTTGCTGATCGTATTAAGGAAGCTTATCCAAATATGAAAGTTGTAGCGATAGTAGATGATCAGGCTGATTATGATGTGGCAACCAAGGTAAATACCCAGATGATTCTTGGTAATCCTGGCATAGTAGGTATTTTTGGAGTAGATGCGGCAAGTGCTGTAGGGATGGGAACGGCAGTTAAAAGTCTTAACAAAGTTGGAGAGGTTAAGTTAGTTGCATTTGATAGGGACCCGCCTACTCTGGAGCTCATAAGAGAAGGAGTGGTCCAGGCAAGTATGATACAAAGGACTTTCACAATGTCCTATTACGGGTTGAAGATGCTTTATGATTATGTTCACGGAAGACTGGTGTTAGTAAAAGGCAAAAACTGGATCGAAGCTCAGAAAAAAGGTATTTCTCCTCTTCCAAGACGAGTGGATACTGGAATTATGGTTTGTACTAAAGATAATCTTGATATGTTTACTGAATAGGCTGGATGAGGGTGACTTTTGTCACCCTCATAAGTTTTTGTGGGGTGAATAGCGAATTCATGTGGAATAGTTTGCGACATTAGTTTTTGTGTAAGAGAAAAAGAATATTGCATTGGATGTGCAGGTTTTATGATACATGGTGTTACAGTAATCAAGTTTTGATGTAAGGGTGGCAAGACAATAGTAAGCTCTTGATTTTAATCAAAAATTTATATATATTGAAAATAGCAAAAGTGAAAAGATAATATTCTTATCTGATGCGCCTGTAGCTCAGAAGGACAGAGCAGCGGCCTCCTAAGCCGCGTGTCGTGGGTTCGAATCCCGCCAGGCGCATTATTAAATTCATTATTTGACTTATGTTTTCTCAAGAAGCTGGCGGGCAAGCTGGAGTGCTTCGTCCTTTTTTTTCACCTCACCTGTGATTTGAGCCTGATGAATTTTGTTGAGAATTATGTTTAGTTGAGGTCCTGGTTTGATACCCAGTTTATCAATTAGTTCATTTCCTGAAACCAGTCTCGGAGGTTGCAGGATTAAGGAGTACTTTTCAAAGAAAATCGAAAGAACCTCTTCCATAAAGCTAAGATAACTTGCATCTTCTTTTCTTGCTAAAACTGCAAGAAGGCATATCTGCGGTGTTTCCTCGCCACCTTGCAGGAAAAATGCACTTAGCTTTGAAGAGTCAGATGGTTTGTCAGTCAATTTCTCAAGGGTGGGTAAAGAACTTATAACTTTTCCTATTATTCTCTTTTCTTTTTTGCTAAGAGCAAGGTCCTCAACTTTCACTTCTTTCCCCTCCTTCTGGAAGGGAGAGAAAATTAAGCTTATTAACTTAAGAAGCTGCATGTGAGTGACATTTCCTACTCTTCTTTCTAAATGTTTGACAAGCTTTGATTTGACAGAATGCAGGAGGTTTGTATCCGGACTGATAATTCTTTCAAGATACTGGATATTTTCAGGATAAACGGGATTTTTCAGTGCATTTTCCATTAGTTTTTTAAAAGCAGGTTGGTTTAAACATTCTCCAGCAGCAGGGTTTTTTAGAATTAAAAAAATCTCTTCTCTTATTCTCTCCTTTGCTACCCTATCAATAAGATGATGTTTTTCAAAAATCATATCAAGAAGGTGCCTGTCTATTTCAAAACTAAGTTGTAATTTGAGACGAATAGCCCTTAACATTCTCAGTGGGTCCCTATCCAGAGCGTTATCATTCATTAAAGCTATTCTATGGTTGCACAGGTCTTCCAGTCCACCTTTTATATCTATCAGGTAAAGGTTTGGGATTTTTATATGGTTAGTATCAAGGGCAAGTGCATCTATGGTAAAGTCTCTTTCCTCAAGGTCACTTTCAAGGGAAGCTTTTTGCAGGCTAAAGTCCATCTGATATCCTTCAGGAAGTATCACCCTTCTTAAATTGTCATCCAATACTACAGGGTGTTTTCCGTATTGATGGGCAAATTTTTCTACAATTTCAAAATCCTTGCTTTCCAGAACAATATCAAAATCTCTTGCTTCTTTTCCCAGGAGACTGTCTCTGATAAACCCTCCCACAAGGTAGGCTTTCCCTCCTGTTTTCTTTTTTAATTCAGAGAAAGATTTAAGGAAAGGGTTCTGAAGTTTTTGTTTAAAATAGTTCCATTTCAGTGGTTTTTCTGATACCCTTTCCTTGCGAATCTTATCCAGAATTCCATTTACAAATTTTCCCGAATCCTCTGTTCCGTAACGTTTGGCTATTTCTACCGCTTCATTTATGCTTACTACAGGAGGGACTTTTTTAACAAGGAGTAGTTCGTATATGCTGATTCTAAGTATATTGCGGTCAATAACAGCCATTCTATCCAGAGTCCAGTTTTTAGCATATCTTTTAATTAAGGTGTTAATCCAGGGGAGAAATTTCTCTATTCCCAGGATTAGATTCCTGGAGAAAGATTCAACTCCTGGTTTAAAATGATAGCGGGATAGTATAGTTTTTAAAACTTGCGTGGGAGCAATTTTTCTAACATCAGCCTGGTAAAGAACCTGTAAAGAAAGTTCCCTTGCTTTCCTTCTGTTTTTCATTACCAAACCCTGCTTATCAACATAAAGGAGCTTTTATGAAAAGCTTCCCCTTCTGATAGAAATAGCACAGACAAAAAGGAGTACATAGGTTTAAGTTAGGTTAATATAATTATTCTGTTTGTCAATAGTATTGTGAGGTAAAAGGGTTGGTTATACAATTTGATATTCAAATTTCGGGAAAGAGTTCTTGACAAATTTATACAATGTAATATTTTGCAATGGTGAGATTATCTAAAGGATAACTTACTTTTTTCCGAAGATATAGGAAGAAGCGGGAGTAAGAAATTGCTTTTCTCAAAGAGAGGATTTACCTTAATTGAAGTACTGGTTACTATTTTTATCATAGCAGTTGCTGTGATAGGCCTGGTTATGGGATTCTCAAGTGGTCTTGCAACAGTGCAGGAGCTAAAACAGATATCCGTTGCTGATCATATTGCCCAGGAAAAAATGGAAGAGTTAAGAGGAGGTGCTCCCTTACAGGAAACATCGCATCCTCAGGAAGTTACACAGGAAGGGACAAGGTATTTTTACACTATTACCGTAACTCCTGTTTCTGGTGCAACCGCTCTTAGCAAGGTTACTGTTACCGTGAACTTTACCTCTCATACAGGAAGAAGTATAACAAGGAGGCTTGTTACCTATTTTACAGAGAATGGGATTACCAAAGGCTCGGATTAGAGCTAACGATACAAGAATCAGGGGTTTTACTATAATTGAACTTCTGATTGCTACAGGTATAACGTTAGTTGTTCTTGGTGTTATTGGGCTTATCTATGTTACAAGTGATAGAAGCTTTAAATTCGGACAATCTGCTATCAGTTCTGAGGCGGATTTAAGACTTGCTATGGACTGGTTGACGAGAGATATCAGAGAGGCCAGGAATGTGCAGATTTCTGGAGATACAGTTGTAGTGATATTACCCCCGGAAAGCGGAGGTGTTAATGTTTACTATGGGTATGATAGTAATGGATACCTTACCCGCACCTTTGATTCTGAACCATCTAAAGTTATAGCACCTGTGTCAATTGATTCTGTTATCCACAATCCCAGTGAGTCAACTGTTACTATAGTTTTAAGTTCAAACGTCGGTAATACTGTTAAAGCGCTTACCTCTCAGGTTACGATGAGAAACTGGGAATAAAAAGATAAATAAAAAACAAAAAGGTAGATAAAGTGAAGAAAAATGAGGGTTTTATAGTAGTTTTATCATTGGTTATTGCTACAGCGGTGCTTTTACTTTTAGGAGTTTTCTGGGGGAGCATAGTTGCTGAAAGAAAAAATGTAGAAAGGTCCTACCATGCAGCTCAAGCTTTGCATCTTGCAGAAGCAGGAGTTGAGAAGGCAATAAATGAGCTCAATACAAATCCCACACCTTCCCTGAGTGGAGAGGTTGATGTTAGTGGGATAGGTGAAAGTGAATATACTGTTACCCTATCAGGAGATACTGCTCTGGTTCAGGCTACCGGTTATTCGCCTGGAATGGCCGTTGTCTCAAGAGTAGAACGCTCGGTAGAGGTAACTCTTATTAAAGGAGGAGGAGAAACAACTGTTTTTGATATGGCTTTATTTGGTGGAGCAAATACAGGAACAGTTATCACCAAAACAGGGAGTGGAAAAGTGGACAGTTATAATTCAGAGGGAACAGGAAAGCCCTATCCCAACGGGAAGGGGAATAACGGACATATTGGAACAAACTCAAAATCAACCTCCCCTAAAGCAGTAAAAATTACAGGAAGCGGCGATATTGACGGTAACATTTATATTGGTGCAGGAGGAGACCCTGATGAGGCTATACAGATAACGGGAAGTGCTAATGTAAGTGGTGAAAAACTTGCTCTTGATGAGGATAGGGAACTTCCCGAAGTTAGTCCTCCCTCGATTCCTTCCTCTCTACCTGATAGAGGGAGTCTTCATAAAACAGGTAGTGGTAATTACTATATCCACGAAAGCGGTCGCTACACAAAGATCCAGGCTACAGGAAGCGGCGATTTAATATTTGATAACAACGCTGATTTCATCTATGTTGAAGGAGATATGAGCATTACAGGGAGCGGTGATATAATTGTGGATAGAGATATGACCTTATATGTAGGGGGTGATTTTAAATTCACGGGAAGCGGGAAACTCATTACACAGGATAACTATAAGCTGACGATGTATGTGGGAGGTGATATTAAGGGAACAGGAAGTGGTCTCTGGAATGCAAGTAAGAATCCCTTAAACCTTCTTATATATGGTCTTGATACCTGCAGTCAGGTAAAGATTACCGGTAGTGCAGACCTTTATGGAGCAGTGTATGCCAGAAATGCTGAGATATGGGTAACAGGAAGCGGCGATATTTATGGCTCAGCTATAGGGGATACGGTTAGAATTACAGGAAGCGGCGATGTTCACTATGATGAAGCACTTAAGGATCCCAATAATCTTCCAGGTGCCCCCACTTATTCTGGGACTTCTTATGTTTTTCAATCCTGGGTGGAACAGTGATAAAAAAGCAAGGAAAAGATAAATTTAAGGAGGAGTTTTTAGCTAATTTATAATTCAAAAATAGTAATTTTAATTTTTTAGAACTTTTGCAGGATAGCCGAAAGGGCAAACCATTCGAGAGAGTGGGGCGCAAAGCTATGGGTCGCCTTTTTTAAAAAGGTGATTGCCAGGCTGCCGAAGCTATCTTGAGGTAGTTATCAATAGAATAGCTCGTCCATTCATCGAATGGGCGAGCTTTTTTGTTAAATACCTTTTTTGATTTAAATACTCAAATGGCAGGTTTTAAAAATTTAAAAAATCAGAAAGGTCAAATTGGCATAATTCTTGTTTTCTTTGTTCTGACAATTCTGGGAGTGATATCCCTTAGTTTTCTTTACAGGATGAGGCTGGAGAAAGAGGCAACTTCAAATTACTGGGATGCGATAAAGGCAGAGTATCTTGCCCTGGCAGGAATAGAAAGAGCAATTGCAGAACTTAGAAATGATAATAATCATTATGATGACCTTTATGAAAGATGGGCAAAGGGATTTGAAGAAAAGCTTGGTGCAGGTTATTACGATGTAAAACTTTTATCTGATGACGGCCAGATGAGGGAGGTGGGGATAGTTGATGAGGCATCAAAGATTAACATTAATGTTGCAGGTGATGGTTCATTTAGCGAGGGGTATACTTCCTTTGAGCTTAACCTTTCTTCTCTCAAAGAACTGAGCAGGGAAAAGTTAAAAGCTATCCTTCGCTATCGCTACGGTAAAGATGGTGCACCAGGCAGAAGGGGCGTTGACGATGATGGGGATGCTTCTTTCCTCTCAAAAGATGGTATAGACAATGATGCAGATGGCAAGGTGGATGAGAAGGGGGAAGGTATTGATGAGCCAGATGAATTTTGTCCTGACAGTCCCTCTGGAGATGATAATCCCTTTGAAACAGTGCAGGAGGTTAGACTTGTCCCGGGTATTGGTGAGTATACCTTTAACAGAATTAAAAACTATATAACAGTTTACTCCTACGATAAAAATATTGATAGAGAGGGGAATTTGAGGATTAACATAAATCATGCTCCCCCTTCAAAAATTTTCCTTGCTCTCAAAAAAGCAGGACTTTCTGAGGAAGAAGCCGCTCAGGTTGCAGTTAATATAGTTGATTTTAGAGATAAGGATAGTAACCCTACTGAATACAGGGGGAAATACGGAATTGAAAAAACTCCTTACATTAATGAAGTTATGCCTGATTTTACAACTTCTGTTGTTGCAGCGGTGACTGACCTTGTTAAGGGAGGAGTGAAATACCTCAAAGATAAGGCGAAAAAAGAGATTAAGAGGAAGATAAAAGAAAAGGTTAAAAGAGATATTCCCTATCTTGATGAGATTATAGATAAGGCTACCTCAAGGGGAGAAAAGGAGCTTGAAAGAGAGGTTGAGAAAATAATAAAAAGATACACCGAATATCACCACTTAAAAAAGGGAAGTGGTAATTTTCTCTTTGCTTTACCTGTTTTATTTGGAGAAAAACCCGCCTTCGCTGAAGGGGAAAGTCCCGTTAAACTTGATATACAGATAGAGTGGATAGAACTTTACAATCCTTATTCTGTTACTCTACCTCTTCCTGGATGGAGAATAAAGACCTCTCTTGGAGAGAAAAAGATATTTGGAGTTGTTCCCTCAAAAGGTTACTGGGTGGTGTTTAATGTGGTTATAAAAATGCCAGGGAAGAGTATAGGCAGGGAAATCCTTGATAATTTTGTTGATACAGTAAAGCTTGTAAATAATAAGGGAAAGATTGTGGATGAGGCAACTTATTATAATTATGGAGTTCCCTGGAGAGCCTGGGAGAAAAATGACCCCCGGGTGAGAGAGTTTGCAGGGTATCTTCCAGGAGGAAGTCCCTGGTTTCGTAACTGGTACTGGATGCCAGAGGTGGGTGAGGTTAACCTTGAAAATGCCCAGAGCAGCTTCTATGTGAAGAACAGGCCCTTTTGCTGCAGTGGGGAGGTGGGTTACATTCACAATGGCAAACAATGGCGTACTGTAAGTCTTGACAGAGATGGGGACTGGTTCATCCTTGATAAAATTACAACCTCCTTTCCACCTGAGAAGCCTGTAAAGGGAAGAATAAACATTAACACTGCAAGCAAAGAAGTTCTTCAATCTTTGCCCTGTATTGATTCTAAAATTGCAGACCAGATTATAAACTACTGTGATGGCAGGCAGGGACCATTTGATGAAATAGGAGAAATTGCCCGGGTTGTGGGAATGCAGAAGTTAGGAATTAATGGATGGGATGATGATGGAGATGGATATGTTGACGAGGATGATGAAAGAGAGGCTATTTTAAGGATAATATCCAATTTAATTACAGTGCGAAGCAACTGCTTCACTATTGTATCTCTTGGAAGAGTGATAAGGGGAGGGAAAATTGTTGCAGAGAAAAAGATAAAAGTGGTGGTGGATAGGGGAAGTATACCTATCAAGATACTTTACTACAGGGAGATTTACTCAAGCTCAAGTTAAAATGCCAGTTGACGGAATTCTCGTTTAAAATAAAATAAAAGGTTAATTAATTATAAAATTATAATTAATATAAATCGGAGATAACTCTATGGCGAAAACTATAGCTCAGATAAATGAGAAGATAAGGAAGGGCAAAGCTGTGGTGGTTACAGCTGAGGAGATAATAGATATAGCACAGGAAGAGGGAGTAAAAAAGGCTGCCGAAAAGGTTGATGTTGTTACAACCGCTACTTTTGGACCGATGTGTTCTTCCGGGGCTTACATTAATATTGGTCATACAAGACCCAGAATAAAACTGGGGGGCGGTAAGGTTTATCTTAACGGGATTCCTGCTTATGCAGGGTTTGCCGCTGTAGACCTTTTTATTGGTGCTGCTGCACTTCCCGATGATGACCCTCGAAATAGAGTTTATCCAGGGGAATTCAGATATGGAGGAGGTCACCTTATAGAGGATCTTGTAGCAGGAAGAGATGTAAAGCTTGTGGTTACAACCTACGGAACAGATTGTTATCCCAGGACAGGCCTTGAAACCTGGATAAATATAAATGATTTAAATGAGGCAGTTCTTTTTAACATGAGGAATGCTTACCAGAACTATAATGTTGCTGTAAATCTTTCTGACAGGGTGATTTACACCTATATGGGTGTATTGCGTCCTCACCTTGGCAATGCTACCTATTCTACCTGTGGTCAACTCTCACCTCTTATGAATGACCCTTATTACGAGGTGATTGGAATAGGAACAAAGATTTTTTTAGGAGGAGGGGTGGGATTTATAACCTGGCAGGGAACCCAGCACAACCCCAATGTTCCACGAACAGAAAGGGGTATCCCGAAGGAGGAAGCAGGAACTATAGCTGTTATTGGAGACCTCAAGAAGATGAGTCCTGAGTATCTCAAAGGTACAAGTATGACAGGTTATGGAGCTACTTTAAGTGTAGGTATAGGTGTTCCTATCCCCATTCTTGATGAAAAAATTCTATACTACACCACAGTGAAAAATGAGGATATTTACACGCAAATTGTTGATTACAGCAAAGATTATCCTCAACTTCTCTCCTCTACCCTGGGAGAGGTAACCTATGCTGAACTGGCTACAGGGAAAATTATCGTGCAGGGCAGGGAAGTTCCCACAGGGTGCCTGTCAAGTTACTGGAAGGCAAGAAAAATTGCCGCCACATTAAAAGAGTGGATAAGTGAAGGAAAATTCCTTCTTACAGAACCTGTTGCTCCTCTTCCTTCCATTAATTCAGGAATCTCACTTAAACCTCTTAGAGAAAGACCTTTAAAGAGAAATTCCGGGGAATCCAGGGAAAAGTAAGAGTAGAAAGCATTAAAAGGGGGAAAAATTTAAAAATTATAAACTATAAAGAGGATAAAATGGATGAGATAGATCTTCATATCCATACTGTATATTCAGATGGTACTTACACTCCAGCAGAAGCTGTGCACAAAGCCAAAGAGATAGGTCTTGTGGCTATCTCGATAACAGACCATGATTCTGTTAAAGGAATAGATGAGGCAATTGAAGCTGGCAGGGAGGCTGGCATAGAGGTGGTTCCTGGGGTTGAGATGAGTTCTGATGTGGATAAAGATGAGATTCATATTTTAGGGTACTATCTTAACTGGAGGCGGAGGGAATTTTTATCAAAGCTTGATTTTTTTCAGAAGATTCGTATGGAAAGAAACGAAAGACTTCTGCGTCGTTTAAAACAGCTGGGGATGGAGGTAAGTTTTGATGAGGTTTCCCAGCTTGCTCCCAAGGGAGTAATTAGCAGGTTACATATTGCTCGATGTATGGTGAAAAAAGGGTATGTAAGCTCTATTGATGAGGCTTTTGAGAGCTGGCTTAACCCGGGAAAACCTGCCTATGTTGAGAGAGTTAGAGTTTCCCCCTTTGAAGTTATAAGTCTTATTCTTGAAACAGAGGGAATTCCCGTGTTTGCCCATCCTTTTCTTTCTAAAAGGGATGATCTTATTCCTAAAATGGTAGAGGCAGGTCTTATGGGAATAGAGGTATATCATTCAGCACATGATGAGAGTACAGTTGAGCATTATAAAAAAGTTGCCAGGAAATTTGGTCTTTTAATTACCGGCGGTTCTGATTGTCATGGTGAGGCTAAGGGTGAGCTTTTAATGGGAAAAGTACACGTTCCTTTATCTATTTTATGGGAGCTGAAAAAAGCCAGGGATAAAATAGCTCGGAAGATAAAAAAGATTTAAGTTGCAGAACAAAGCTATGAGTTTTGTCTATATTAAGACCTACGGTTGTCAGATGAATGAATATGACTCAGAGGTTATAGCAGGTATTTTGCAAAAAGAGGGATACAGGACTACCTCTGATTTGAAAAAAGCGGATCTGGTGGTGATTAATACCTGCTATGTCAGGGAGAAGGTTAAGCATAAGGTGTTTAGTTTCCTGGGTGAACTTAAAAAGATAAAACTGCAGAATCCCTCGCTTATAATAGGAGTAGGGGGATGTCTTGCTCAAAAAGACCCGTATCAGATTAAAAGGAGAGCACCTTATGTTGATATTATCTGGGGAACTTCAAACCTCCATTTACTTCCCGACCTTTTAAGGATCGCAAAAGAAGGGAAAACTTCTGTGATAGAAGTAAAAGAGGAAGCTTTACCCGATACTCTTCCCATCTTAAGAAAGAAAAACTTCAGTGTTTACATTCCCGTTATAAGGGGATGTAACAACTTCTGTACATACTGCAATGTTCCCTATGTAAGGGGAAGAGAGAAAAGCAGACCCTTAAGTTCTATTCTGGAAGAAGTAAAGAAAGCTGTTGATAGGGGATGTAAGGAGGTAATACTCCTGGGACAAAATGTTAACTCCTACGGCAGGGACCTTTCAGAAAAGGTTGATTTTGCCCACCTTCTTTCAAAGATAAACGATGTGGAGGGGATTTACCGTATCAGGTTTACCACCTCTCATCCTAAGGACCTCTCGGACAGGCTGATCTCAGCTATGGCTGATCTGGATAAGGTTTGTGAGCATCTGCATCTTCCCCTTCAGGCAGGTTCTGATAGAATTTTAAAGTTAATGAG
>JAGGZA010000133.1 GCA_021162265.1 Candidatus Aerophobota bacterium
CACATCCAAGACTTTTAGATGTTTACCGAGAGCAAATAATAAAATGGATGGAGGAAGGATTAACGGCAGTACGCATGCATGAGAAGCTTCAAGGAATGGGAGTAAAGGTAGGCTACTCTACGGTAAAAGATTATGTAGCGGACATAAAAAGAAGAGAAAATATCTTTATAAGGGTCCACACCCTGCCAGGAGAAGAAGCGCAGGTAGACTTTGGATATGTAGGGTTAACTCCAGGTTCCTCAGGTAAGAGGCGAAAGACATGGGTATTTAATATGAGGCTCAGCTACTCCCGTCTTGATTACTATGAGAAAGTGTATGACCAAAGAGTAGAAACATTTATCCAGTGTCACATCAACGCATTTAAATACTTTGGAGGAGTTCCAGAGTATGTGAAGATAGATAACTTAAAGGCAGCCATACTGAATGCAAACTTTTATGAGAGGGTATACCAGAGGATTTATTGAATGTCAAATGTGAAGACACGACCCCTTTTCCTCACAGTTTTCCGCAAGCCATTGCCTCAAGCTGAACTATACCAGAGGCCTTGCTTTTTGCAACTGAAGGAAGGCAAAAAATGTCAAATGCTGCAACCTGACCCCGCTTTTTTCTCATGAGCAGAGAATTTGTCATTTAATCTCCCCTTTGTTATAATATAACCGCCTGGTAAAAATGTGTATAGATAAGTATAAATAGGGTAAAACGTTAAAAAGAGGGAGAAAGAAAAAGGATTTGGAGTCTATTTCAATAATAGATAAGCGATGAAGAATTCTCTTATTATCAGGCAATAAATTACCCTTGCAGGAAGTAATAATGCCAGACAATAATCTAAGGATAAAAATTACCAGAGATATAGCACAAAAGATAACCGAAATTGGCAGAAAATATAAATTAAAGCTGGTCGTTATTTATGGCTCGTATGCAAAAGGTGAAAATCGTAAGGCAAGTGATCTTGATATTGCGGTTTTAGGAGAGAAAGAATTAGAGTTTAAAACTATTCTGGCTCTTTATTCTGAATTTAGCAATATCTTCAAGGATAAAGAGATTGACATAAAGTCCCTCCACCGGGTTGACCCATTTTTCCGCTATCAGGTAATGCGAGACAGTATTCTTATTTATGGAAATCGTCTTGAATACCATAACTTTAAAGCCTATGCTTTTCGAGCCTATATGGATTCAAAAGACCTTCTTCAAATAGAGAAAATACTGTCTCAGAAGACTATCTCTTATTTGAGGCAACTACATGGTTGATGCAGAGTTTGTGCAACGGAAAATTAATTTAATCAGGGAAGACCTTATAAAGCTGGAGAGTTTTAAGGGCACTACTTTTGAGGAGTTATCAAAGGATTGGTTAAAGTGGAATGCATTGGAACATATTTTGATGAAAATTATCGGTCGGGGGATTGATATAAATGAACATCTGATAACAGAACTTGCAAAACCCGAAACAAAAGCACCTCTAACCTATAGAGATACTTTTTTAAAATTAGCTGAGCTAAAAATTATACCGGAAAAATTTGCTCAGGAGATTTCTAAGAGCGCCGGATTTCGTAATGCAATTGTCCATGAATATAACCAGATTGAGAGAAAAACTGTTTTTAAAACGGTTGATGATGCTATCAAACAATACGCCACTTACTGCCACTTCATTCTTAATTTTCTGGATTCCCTTAAAGAAAAAGAATCTAATTAGGAATTTTAAAAAAATTGACAACAAATAACCTGGTTGAAGTTCTTAAAAATCTTAATTTACATTAACCTCCCCTGTAAACTCCTCTTTCACTCTCTTTTTTGCATAGCTTCCGTATTTTTCCCTTAAGGAAGGATTTTCAAGGGGGATGTTTATAGCTTTTGCTAAAGCATCCGGGTCTCCTGGGGAGACAATAGCTCCTGTTTTTCCATTCTGATTTACAAAAGGAACCCTTGCTGGAAGGTTTCTACTCACAACAGGTTTTCCTCTGACGTTTCACCTAATAACCACTTCCAAATGGGCAGTACCTCAATGCAGATGTCGCTCACATTTAACTTTGTCTCCTCATCGCAGGTAAGTATCGTTCCTTTATTTACCCTCAGCCATCTGCAGGCTTTTATTAACCCTTTTATCTCTCTTTCCCTGTTTTCTTCGGTTAATTCAAAACTCACCTGAAAAGGCAAAAGTTTTCCTTCCATATTTTTTACTATAAAATCACATTCCCCTTCTTCTTCAAAGTAAAATATCTCATAGCCTTTTCTTTTAAGTTCTAAAAAGACAATATTTTCCGCCAATCTTCCTGAATCAACAGAAGTTACTCTTTTACCCAGGCCAGTATCTACAAGATAGGTCTTTGCAGGGTTTCTCATCCTTTTATAGGTTGATTCGGTAAACTTTCTCACTTCAAATACCAGCATACTTTGCAGAAAGTAGTTATAGTATCTGAAAAGTAAATCCTTAGAAAATGGAAATTTATCTTTATATTGCCTGTAAAAAGAACTCAGAGAAAATTTTGTTGCGAAAGAGGAAAATAGCTTATCGCTTAGATAATCCAGAAGGGCTATATTCGTTATTCTATATCTTTCAACTAAATCCCTGAAGAACATTGCGTTTAAATACTCTTTTATTAATTTTCTCTTTTCAAATTCTGACTCTAAAAAAGCAACCTCTGGGAATCCTCCCCATTTCAGATAATCCAGGAAGTAATTCTTAATTAAAGCCTTTCTTGCAGTATAAATAAAACTTTTATCATTAATATCAACGTCTTTAGCCTTTAAATATTCTCTAAAAGAGAAAGGAAATACCTCCACGCTCCATGATCGTCCTCTTAATTCCGTATGTATTTCTAAAGGCATCATCTTTGATGAAGAACCGCTTACGTAAATTTTTATGTTCCCCCTTTCC
>JAGGZA010000069.1 GCA_021162265.1 Candidatus Aerophobota bacterium
CATAGAGAATGAGTGAATATAAAAATTATCATGTAAAGGTATATTATAGTTTTGAAACAGATGCAGTCACCATTCAAGAAACAGAATTCCTTGTAAAGCTTAAAGTTTTCTTAGAGGATAAGCCCGGATCATTGGCTGATTTTTCTTCTCTAATAGCTAAGGCAGAAGGAAATATTTGCTTTTTTCATTACGACAGAGCTGCAGATTGTAATAGAATTGTAGCAGAAGTGCAATTTAAAAATAGAAATAGCCTCGACAAATTCCTAAAATTAATAAGAGATAAAGATTACTCCTTTAAAAAAGAAATGCTAAAAGATGAGATACAGGTAACAGCCCCAGAGAGTATATTGGAAATAAAAGTTAAGCTGGTTAACAAACCGGGCTCTTTAGCAAGCTTTTCACTCCTTCTAAAAAGGTATCATGCTAATGTAATTTATATGTTTTATAACGAAAGCATAGACTCTCAATCAGCAGATATAGCTTTGGCTACAGAAAATCCAGAGGAAGTTAGCAATCTTCTCAGTGCTATAAATAATGAAGGATACAACTATAAAGTGGTATATAGAGGCTCAGATACAGAGAAAGTAGAGCAGATCATTGGTCTTAAGTTAGTGGAAAAATTCTTTCTTCAATTACGGAAATTAATTAGTAATAAGGATGTTCAGGAACTTATAGAAATTGTTGATTCTTCAAAGAAGCTTTCTGCTGAATTGGTGCATTTTTATTCAGAAGTAGGTAATTATTTAGAGAGAGGTGATGTATTCGCAAGTGTATTAACCTTCGCTTCTACATCTATAACGAAGATCGGTAAAAATTTTTATGTTAAAGAACTGCCTCTTTTACAATTTGGTGATACCAAGCTTTTCACCTTTCGTCTCCCTACCGGGGGGAATATATTTATCTTTCGATATAAAGATGAAATAACAATGATTGATGCGGGATACGGATTATACTATGAGGATATTAAGAGACTTCTTAAACGAAAGAAAATGGATCCATCTTGTGTGAGAAAAATATTCATATCACATCCAGATGCCGATCATATAGGAAGCAGCGGATATTTTTCTGAGGAATTTGGCACACAAGTTTTTATGCATCCTGACTGTAAAGGGATAATAGATAACGAAAATAGAGCATATGGAACTAACACGAAACTTTTAAAATTAAACAGGCACTTCACTGTCCTGGTAAATAGGTTTACAAAATGCAGGTATCCAAAGAAAATTAATTTCTTTTCAAAGTCAACTATAGATAAGATTGGGACCTTTAATGTGATAGATGCTTTCAAGATTGGCAATTTGAAATTTCAGGTATTGGAAAGTCATGGAGGTCATATCCCTGGTCAGGTATTTTTTCTTAATAGAGAATTTGGGCTGTTCTTTACTTCTGATTATTTAATAGATATTGACAGTCTTTCCGCTGAAGAAAAAGATTATATGAAGCTACCAAGATACCTGATGACAAGTACTAATATTGATAGCCAGGTTTTTCGCAAAGAAACAAGAGCTCTTATGGATGTTATCTCTCTTTTAGATAAAGAGCTAAGGAACCAGGGTAAATTTTTGTTGATTTTTCCTGGGCATGGAGATTACTACCAATATCAAGGAACATTCCCCTTTTCCACAAAAAGCAACCATACAAGGTGAGCTATATTGACCAGATCTTACACTAAACATGAGGTTCATCTCTGTGTGGAGGTTACTAAAACCTGTTACAAGAGATTGAGATAAACTTACTCTGATAAGTATCTGTGGAAGTCTCACTATTTTTATTTAGGAGGTAACTATGAGTTTTATTACTACCAATGATGGTGTTAAAATTTACTACGAGGAAAGAGGCTATGGGAAACCTTTAGTCCTGATTCATGGTTGGGCTTGCAGTGGGAGATTTTTTGTGCGAAACATTGACGTGTTAGCTCAATATTTTCAAGTGATTAACATGGATTTACGCGGACATGGTAAATCGGATAAGCCATCCTGGGGTTATAGAATCTCACGAATGGCGAAAGATGTTAAAGACCTGATTGAAGCACTTAATTTAAATGAAGTTAATTTGCTTGGATGGTCCATGGGTGCTGCAATAATCTGGAGCTACATTGACCTATTTGGTAACGAACATCTCGACAAGATTATCTTAGTAGACCAATCACCTCGGCAGTATTATGCCGCAGATTGGCGCTGGGGACAACCTTGGTGTTATGATGCTGAGACACTGGCAGTCCTCTCAACCCAGCTCAGATATGACCCGGAGGGTACTGCCAGAGCAACAGTAGCAGCATGCCTTACAGATAAACCTACACCCAAACAGGAAAGTTTCTTCATTAAAGAAATTGTAAAATGCCCCGCTTGGATTCAGGCAACCATTATGGCTGATCATACCCACCTTGATTGGCGTGACCTTCTCCCCCATATCACATTGCCTACCTTAGTAATAGTTGGACGGAAAAGCAAGGTATTCCCCTGGGAGGGAAGTGCCTATGTGGGTGAACACATTCCTGGTGCTAAGACTGTTTTCTTTGAAAAAAGTGGTCATATGCCCTTTTACGAGGAAGCGGAAAAGTTCAACAGGGTCGTCAAGGAGTTCATTAGCTGATATATTTTTGGCGTATCTCTTTATTGAGATACATTTCTTGACTTTTTGTCCTTTTTTATAAATTGTGTAAAAGTCCATGTTTGTCATCGTTGGATTAAGAATATGTCTGAAGTTAAATTGAAGGGACCGGTATGGCTTATGCAACCTATTCCATATTTTGGGGAAACTTTAAGAGAAAAATGGATAGTGGAACCAAAAATCGATGGGTGGAGATTGCAGATAATAAGGTATCCTTCTGGTAAGCTGGAGTTCTGGGGTAGAAGACTGGAGAAAAATCCCAACTGGACAGATAAGCTGGAATTTTTAGTGGAAACAGCAAAAAAATTTCTTCCCTCCGGAACTATACTTGATTCCGAGCTTTATTCAACAGGAGGAAGAAGGTTCATTCCTTCTTTATTTGGTAAAAACCCCAAGGTTGCTCCACTTATTTTCATTTTTGATGTCATTTTTTATCAGGGGAAATTTACAGGTAACCTCCCTTTAGAAAAACGCAGGCAAATTCTTAAAAAATTTCATTTAGAACCGCCTTTTTATTTAATTAAATACAGCAATCTTAAAGATATAACAGAAGACCTTCTTCGTATGATTAAAAAGGGATATGAAGGGATAGTGGTAAAAAAGCTATCTTCCCTTTATCAATTAGCTGAGGATGGTCCTATGGCTACAGCAGACTGGCGAAAAATAAAACCAGGGAGGTAAACATGTCTGTAGGTAGATTCCAGGTAATGGCTACTCTACAGGCTGCAAGGGCTTTTGTGCTTGGGTTTCCTATTGAATCTGCCAAAAGCTGGGGACTTAACAGAGCTATTTTTTATGCAGCCGCAAAAAAAGGGTTCAGGAAAGCTCTTCCTCCAGAGAGGATCACCATATCCAGATTAAGAGAGAAAGTGGAACCTGAATTGAGAGAAAGAATAGTTAAAACCTTTAAACCCTATACCCTGGGAGATGAGATGGCCTATAGTGTCAAAATAAATGAAACTACCTACTTTCTAATAGGAGACAAGATACAAACTCCAGAGGATTTTGCCAAACAAATTGAGTCCCGTTTCAAAGGAAAGTTCGATAAAGCCTGGCAGGAAGCTATAGAACACTGTAAAAAATATGATGAGGGAATCCTTAAATCTCAGAGATATTTTTACGAGATGGTGTACAAACCAGTCAGAGATAAACTTGCCCAGCAATGGACTGCTTTAAGTAGTGAGTAACCAAGGATTATTATCGCAATCTTATCTTAATCAGTAGAGTAGCAAGTTGAATTGACAAGGTTTTAAAAGTGTAGTAAATTATATCAGATTATTCTGTGCGAGAGGGAAACCACTTTAAACCTCTAATAGTTTAGAAAAATAGGTAAAATCTGCTAATAAAAGGAGAGGGAAATGAGAAAAAATGCAAAAAGGTTGATAATGGTAGGTATGTTGGGTACACTGTTTATTTTTGGTCTTATGGGAGTATCTCTTGCTGAAAAACCTACGTATATCGTAGCTTCAGATATAGCCTGGCCACCTTTTGAAATGGTAGACGCACAAGGTAATTACGTTGGATTTGATCTTGATGTTATGAGGGAAATTGCAAAGTTAGAAGGGTATAATATTAAAATAGTTGACGTTGCCTTTGATTCCATCATTCCAGGTGTTGTCTCAGGTAAATACGATATAGGAGCCTCCGGATTTACCATAACTGAGAAAAGAGATAAAGTGGTAGACTTTTCAAAGCCTTACTGGAGTTCTGACCAGGCAATTCTAATTCGCAAAGACTCTGGCCTCAATATTATAACAGCTCTTTCTCAGGGACATACAGTGGGAGCACAGAGAGGAACAACAGGAGCTTCGTGGATTAAAGATAATTTAATTAAGAAGGGAGTAAATGTAAAGTTAAAAGTATACGAAACCTATCCGATGGCTGTGCTTGATCTCCTGAATGGTAACATAGACGCCGTAATTCAGGATGAGCCTGCTTCCAGGGCATCGCTTGCCAAAGAAAAAAATATTGAGATGGCTGGGATTATAATTACAGGGGAACAATTTGGATTCCTGGTAAAGGAAGGTGACCCCAAGGGGATACTCCCCAAAATCAATGATGGCATGGCAAAGCTAAAAGCATCAGGCAAGTGGGACAAGCTTGTAGAAAAATACTTCGGTAAATAATACTTAAGTTAATTAATTCAAGGGGCAAAACTCATTGCCCCTTGAATAATACTAAGCAGGGATGGTATTGCCATTAGTAAGATACTATTGACAAGTATTTTTCCTCTCTTAAGAGGGACAATAACAACACTTGAACTCACCATTCTTCTTTTAGCTATAGGTCTTGCAATAGGGATATTTCTTGCTTTGGGTCAGGTGTATGGCCCCTTACCAGTGGTAGCGGTAATAAATATCTATGAAAGGTTTTTCAGGTCTATTCCCGCTCTGGTGCTTTTATTTTTGTTTTTCTTTGGTTCCTCTTACTTTGGGCTTAGTCTTTCTCCTTTTTTGTCTGCAGTGCTTGCTCTTGGATTTCGTTCCTCTGCCTATCAATCACAAATTTTTAGAGGAGCAATTCAGTCCATAGATGAAGGACAAATGATGGCAGCACGTGCCCTTGGAATGAAGGGATTCCAGGCAATTAAATGCATTATTCTTCCCCAGGCTATTCGTTTAGCCATTCCACCCTGGTCAAATGAATACTCCAGTGTATTAAAGGACACCTCACTTGCTTATGCTGTTGGGGTGGTTGAACTTGTAAGAGAAGGAAGGTATATTATTGTGAGGACCTTTGAACCTATGCTGGTTTATATAACTATTGCTCTTGTGTATTTTGTTTTAACCTATGCTGGTAATAAATTGCTTGCCTTTCTGGAGAAAAAATTAGCAGTGCCAGGGTATGAATTAAAACTTAAAGAGGCAAAGAGTACAAAATATGAGCGATAAAACCATAATTCTGAAAATAGAGGACATACATAAATCTTATGGAAAGGAAAAAGTACTAAAAGGAATTTCTTTTAGTGTTAAGGAAGGTGAGACCAAGGTAATCATAGGTCCATCAGGAACCGGGAAAAGCACCCTTCTTCGCTGTATAAATGGATTAACTAAACCAGATAAAGGGCATGTATGGCTTGATGGAGTGGAAATAACCAACTCCAATGTGAATTTAGACCGGGTAAGGCAAAGTATAGGTATGGTCTTCCAGAATTTTAACCTCTTTACTCATTTAACTGCCCTTGACAATGTTCGTATTGGTCTTGTTAAAGTAAAAAAACTCCCCAGGGATGTCGCTACTGAAAAGGCAATAGCGATGCTGAAGAAGGTGGGATTGGAGAAAAAAGCACATCTTTACCCTGCTCAGCTCTCAGGAGGACAGCAACAGAGAGTTAGCATAGCAAGAGCCCTTGCTATGGACCCCAAACTTATTTTATTTGATGAGCCAACATCTGCTCTTGATCCTGAATTAATAGGGGAGGTACTATACGTTATGAAGAATCTTGCCGAAAGTGGAATGACCATGGTAGTAGTCTCTCATGAAATGGGTTTTGCTCGTTCTGTTTGTGATGAGATAATATTCCTGGATAAGGGGGTGGTCGTTGAACAGGGACCTCCTGATGTCTTATTTAACCATCCAAGGAATAAAAGGACCCGTGAATTTCTCTGTAAAATTAGTGAGCTATACGGTGAATCAGGAGAAAGATGAGTTTGCTGAGTTTAATTAAAGAAATCAGTCCACAGTTGCTTGAGGGAACTCTTGTTACCCTGCAGTTAACGGGTTTTGCTATTTCTCTGGGTTTTGTTATCGGGATGTTCCTCGCACTTGGCAGGTTATATGGAAGAGGTCCTGTACGAAAATTTTGTATAGGCTATATAGAGTTTTTCAGAGGAACTCCCCTTTTGGTACAGCTTTTTATTGTTTATTACGGCCTGCCAAGATACGGAATAAAGGTCCCCTCTATTGTGGCTGCACTGCTTGGACTTGGACTTAATAGCGCTGCTTATCAGGCTGAATATTTTAGAGGAGCAATTCAGTCCATAGATGAAGGACAAATGATGGCAGCACGTGCCCTTGGAATGAAGAAGCTACAGGCAATATTAAACATTCTCATTCCTCAGGCTTTAAGGATAGTCATCCCCTCCTGGTCAAATGAACTCATATACACTTTAAAATACTCTTCCGTGGCTTACATTATAGGAGCACCTGAGCTAATGGCTCAAGCAAAATTTATCGCAGCAGAGAATTTCAGGTACTTTGAGGTTTTTCTTGTTGTAGCCTTTATTTATCTGGTAATAGTCTCTTTGCTATCCTGGATATTAAGGATTATTGAAAACAGGGTAAGAATTCCCGGTTTACAAACCTCTTAACTACCAAACTATTCATTATTTTATTTTATTTAAATTCTTCTTCTTTTGCAGATAAAAAGCAAACCCCCACAAAAAGTAAAAAAATACCTAAAATCTGCATACCTGTCACTGTCTCTCCCAAGATAAAAAAGCTTAACAATGTGGCAAAAAAGGGAGTTGAAAGCTCAAGTGCAGAGGACTGGGCAGCCTTAATACGCTTCAGCCCTTCATAGTAAAGAATATATCCTCCTCCCACCACAATTCCTATTAATATCTGGTAAATATTAGATACGACAAGTGAAGATGTTGAAAGAAGGTAAGCTACAAATACAATTGAAGCGATAAGAAATCTATAGAATGTAACAACTCCGGCGTTCATACTCCTTAAATATTTCCTCGTTACAACACCGGTAGTTGCCCAGGCAACCGTTGCAGATAAAACAAAGAGGTCATAAATGGTACCCAATTTTAACATGGATAAATTAGCCAAGGTTCTTGTTGTAACAAGCAAACCTGCGATAATCATGAAAATAATCCCGGCGTAATCAAACCTTGTGAGTTTATCTTCCTTTAAATAGAAAAATCCAATAAAAACGATAAATATAGGTTGCATATGCCCTATAAGAACTACATTGATTACAGGAACTCTGGTTAGAGCAAAAAGATACATTAAATCAGCAAACAATGTTCCGGCAAATGCAAGGTAAACAAGGATTGGAAGTTGTTTTCTGCTAACCTTCAGATTTCCTTTATTGGTAGCAAGAGCATAAATTAAGGCAATTAATGTAACGAATATTGCTCTGGTGGTAGAAGTTTTAAGGAAATCTGCAGTTGCGTAGGAGAGTTTAGCAAAAATAGGCTCAAATGCCCAGGCTACACTTGCCCCCAGCGTTGCTAAAATTCCTATTCTTTTTGCAGACATGGTACAGGGTTTATTTCTCTAAGGGAATGTAGAATATTAATACTTTTCCGCTAATCTGTCCAGTTTTTTACTTTATTTTTATCCCACACAACTCAGAGGTAAGAGGGTATATGCAGGGAATAAAATTTGGCACGATAATACTTCTTTAAAAAAACACAAATTTATCATCTATAGAGGAAACAATTTACTTCAATAAGATTTAAATTTCTTTAATCCCAGCTCTTCCAACTTCTCCTCTGTCGGTATGCCAAACTCATCCCACCCTCTTAATTGATAATACTCGTTGAGCATAAGATTTAAGAAGGGAAGGATATTAG
>JAGGZA010000126.1 GCA_021162265.1 Candidatus Aerophobota bacterium
ACTTCTTGTTAACTTTAAAGTTGAAAAATAAAAGGGGAGATTGCCGCTTTTAATGCGATTTAGCATCTCCTCATCAAAATATCCTCTGTTATTTTCAAATACCTGTGTAACATCAATTGCCATTGGACTGTCTAAGAATGTTAAAAGAGGAGGAATCTTTCTTTCGTAAAAAAGCTCACTCAGGTAGTAAAGTAGCTCCTGGGTTCTTTCAATAGCAAAGCTTGGTATAACTACATTACCTCCTCTTTTATCTGTTGAGTTAATAACATCTCTTAAAATATCTTTAATATCTGATATGTTTTCATGAACCCTGTCCCCATAAGTTGATTCTACAAGAGTGTAATCAGCTTGATTAAAAATTGTGGGATCGCGAATTATTGGTTTATCCCAGCGACCCACATCGCCTGAGAACAGGATAAATCTTTCTCCGTTTGGTAAGGTTAGTTTTACCTTAATCATTGATGACCCAAGGATATGTCCAGCATCGTGGAAACTTACACTTACTGAACCGGATATTTTAAGCACCCTTTCATACTCTATGGGTTCAAAAAGAGGGAAAACTTTTTTTGCATCTTCTTCAGTGTAAAGGGGAATTTCAGGGTATGGTCCTTTTCTTCCCTCTCTTTCATGCCTTTTTTTCTTAAACCGGGCATCTTCCTCCTGGATACGTGCAGCATCTAAGAGAACTATCTTTGCTATCTCCTCTGTGGGAGGAGTGCAGATTATTTTTCCCTTGAAGCCCTCTCTTACTATTTTTGGTAGGAGTCCACAGTGATCAAGGTGGGCATGAGTTAAAAGGATGGTATCTATAGTTTCGGGATTAACGGGGAAAGGATTCCAGTTTCGCTGTTTGAATTCTCTTTCCTGATAGAGACCGCAGTCTATCAAAAATTTAGTGTTATCAACCTCCACAAGATAGCTTGACCCTGTAACATTCCGTGCTGCTCCTAAAAATTGTAGTTTAAAAGCCATTTTTACCTCTTGTTAAAATCTTGAAATCTTTAGCTTAAGATGGTTGCAAAACTTTTTCTTTTTGTCAAATTTGACTTTAGCTAAAAATGATGTAATCTTTAGGTCAATAAAGGATGTAAGTTATTTTTTTAAATTCTCTGGTCTGATGAGAAGCCTTATTAAGGAGGATTGCTTGCAAGGAGGAAGGTGATGATAAGATTGTCTCAAATTTTAGATACCAGCTGCATAAACTTAAATCTTAATTCAAAGAAAAAAAAAGACGCTATAAAGGAAATGGTCAATCTTCTTTATAAGGCTGGCAAAATTAAAGATCCCCAGAAAGTAGAACGGGAGCTTATTGAGAGAGAGAAGATGGGAACTACAGGGATAGGAGGGGGAATTGCAGTTCCTCATATAATGACAAAAGAAATTTCTCAAACTGTTATGGCTTTTGGAAGAAAAAAAGAGGGTCTGGATTTTGATGCTATTGACAGCGAACCTGTTCAACTTATTTTCCTTTTAATAGGTCCGAAGGGAGAAGAATCCACACATCTTAGGTTGCTCTGCAGACTATCGCGTTTTCTCCATAATACGCAATTTAAAAAATCCCTTATGGATGCAGAAAAAAATGAAGATATTCTTGATATATTCCAGCGAGAGGAGGAGAGAGAGTAGCAGTTTTTTTATATAGATGAAAGCAATATAAAGATGAGTAACACCAATAAAGTATCTCCTCACTATTTAGGACACAGGAAACGTTTAAGAGAAAGATTTCAAAAGGCAGGATCAAAAGGGTTACAGGATTATGAGTTGCTTGAGCTTCTTCTTACCTATGCTCTTCCCAGAAAAGATGTAAAACCAATTGCCAAGGAGCTTATTAAAAGATTTGGGACTTTTGGTGGTGTCTTTGATGCTACCATAGAGGAACTTGAGGATATCGCAGGTGTTGGAGTTACCTCTGCTGTGCTTATAAAATTGGTCAAGGAGATTCTCTGTCTCTATCTTGAGGAAAGAATGAGGAAAAAGGATATTATCGCATCTCCCCAGCTGGCAGTAGATTTTGCCAGAGTAAGGCTTTCGGGACTTTGTAATGAAGTTTTTATGGTTATTTATCTTAATACCAAAAATGAGGTTATTGACCACGAGGTAATTCACGAAGGGACAGTTGATAAAGCCATCATCTACCCTCGTCGCATTATAGAATCTGCCTTAAATTATCATGCAGCAGGATTACTTCTTGTGCACAATCATCCAAGCGGACATCCAGAAGCCTCAGATGATGATAAAAAAATCACTCATACTCTCCTTGAGATAGCATCTGCTATGGATATTAAAATAGTAGATCATATTATAGTTGGCAAGAATGGTTACTTCAGCTTTGCAGAAAAAGGTCTTCTAAGCTAAGAGTGAGAGAAAAAATGATTTTCTTTTCCTCCAGGTGTCTGGAGTACAGTTTTCCCGGGCATCCGGAATCTCCGGAGAGGGTGAGGAGAGTATATGAGTATCTTAACAGAAAGGGATACAGATTTGAGGAGGTAAAACCTTGCAGAAAAGAGGATATACTTCTTGTTCATACCCCGGCTCACCTTAAAAGGGTAAAAACCAATAGCTTTTTTGACCCTGATACCCCAAATATGGAAAATATCTATCAGTATGCTTCGCTGTCAGCAGGAGCAGCTCTTCAGGCGGCAAAGCAAGCTTTAGAAGGAGAGAATAGTTTTTCCCTTTTAAGACCCCCCGGACATCATGCGGGTAAAAATTACCTTGGTGGATTTTGTTATTTTAACAACATAGCAATTGCGGTAACCTGGAGTTTAAAAAAGGGAGTTGATAAAATTGCCATAGTTGACTTTGATGGACATCATGGTAACGGGAGTGAGGATATTTTCTTGGGGGAAAAGAGGGTACTTTACCTTTCTCTTCATCAATATCCAGCTTACCCGGGGACAGGAGAGATATCAAAGGAAAACTGTCTGAATTTTCCTCTTCCTCCTGGGTGCAAAGAAGAACAATTTATGAGATTTTTCCTCGAGGGAATAAATAAAGTTAAAAAGTTTTCCCCATCCCTTATTGCTGTATCTGCTGGTTTTGATGCTTACAAAAAAGACCCTCTTTTAAATCTTAATCTGGAAGTGGAGACCTACCTTAAGATAGGAGAAGAAATAGCTTCATTGTCAAAGCCCTTATTTGCCCTGCTGGAGGGAGGGTATCACAGGGATTTACCTTTGTGTGTTGAAAACTTTCTCAAGGGCGCAGGGATAAAATGAGTTTTATATTGGAAAGTTTAAAACTAAAAGTTGAAGGTTGAATTTTATCCCTGTTTTTTATGAGTATATCTTTTTTCATTGAGATTATTAGAGCAGAGGGTAAACTGCCTCACTTTTTGACTTTGGCAAGCTAATACTTATAATTTAATTAATTGTCAGGATATAAGAGGAGACTGATTATGCAGGTTCCCTTGCTTGATCTTACAAAACAGTACAGGTCAATTCAAGAAGAAATAAGAGAGGCTGTGGAGAGAGTTTTAAAAAGTGGACACTATATACTGGGTCCTAATGTGGAAGCTCTGGAAGAAGAGGTGGCTGCTTATTGTGGAGTATCCTATGGAGTAGGGGTTGCCTCGGGTACTGATGCACTTCGTCTATCCTTGCTCTCCTTAGGTATAGGAGAAGGTGATGAGGTGATAACAACACCTTTTACCTTTATAGCTACCGCTCAGGTGATAACTCAGATAGGAGCAACTGTGGTTTTTGTGGATATTGATGAGGATACTTTTAACATAGATGTTGACAGGGTTGAGCAGGCAATTACTTCAAAGACTAAAGCTATTCTTCCTGTGCATCTTTTTGGTCACAGTGTAGATATGAACAGGCTCCTGGAAATAGCTAAAAATTATAACCTGTTTGTAATAGAGGATGCAGCACAGGCTTTTGGAAGTGAATGTAACATACATACTCAGGACTCCCTTAACTCATGGAGAAAAGCTGGTTCAATGGGAGATGTTGGGTGTTTTAGTTTCTTTCCTACAAAGAATCTGGGAGGTTTTGGGGATGGTGGGATGGTTATAACCAACAATAAGGATATTGCAAGAAGACTAAAGCTTTTAAGGGTACATGGAGGTAACTCCACCAGTTATTCCTATGACGCACTGGGATACAATTCAAGGCTTGATGAGATTCAAGCTGCCATTCTCAGAGTTAAGCTAAAGTACGTAGATAAGTGGATAAAGATGCGAGAAGAAAAAGCTACTTTGTACAACAGACTTTTATCAGATGTTCCCGTTAAAACTCCTTGCTGCAAGTCTTATTCAAGACACAGTTTTTGTGTTTATACTATAAAAACTCCCTTAAGAGATAAACTTAGGGAATATCTTAAAAATTCAGGAATAGCCACCAAGATATATTATCCTGTCCCTATTCATCTCCAGAAAATATACAGAGACAAGGGCTACGGTAAATATTCTCTTCCTTCTTCTGAGAATATATGTCAAAGAGTTCTTTCGCTTCCTATTTATCCAGAGCTTGGAGAGGAACAGGTCTTTTACATAGCAGAGAAAATTAAAAGTTTTTTTGAAAATTGATGGCGAAAGAGAACATCCTCTCAGAGCTTTTAAGAGAAGGAGCAGAGAAAATTGGAATTTTTCTCTCTTCGGAGAAGATAGAGAAGTTTTTTATTTACCTTGAGCAGTTAAAACTATGGAATGAGAAGGTTAATTTGACAGCAATAAAAAGGGATAAAGAAATAATAGTAAAGCACTTTCTGGATTCTCTTACCTGTTACCTCATTATGGATAAAGATGCTACCAATCTTGTAGATATTGGGTCAGGTGCAGGTTTTCCTTCTTTACCTCTTAAGATACTTCTCCCAGAAATTAAATGTACCTTAATAGAGGCAAGAAAGAAAAAGGTGACTTTTTTACATCACCTTGTAAGAAAACTGGAATTAAAAAATGTGACATTAATAAACGGAAGAGCAGAAGAGATAGCAAGAGGGGAGAGAAGAGAAAGTTTTGATGTGGCTGTAGGAAGAGCGGTGGCAGGTTTAAATGTTCTTGCCGAGTACGCTCTACCGTATGTTAAAGTTGGAGGGTGCTTTATTGTTCAAAAGGGGTCTCAGGTAAAACAGTTGAAAAAGGCAAGAAATGCTTTTTTGTTGCTCGGGGGCAGAGTGGAAAGGATAAAGAAAATAAACCTCCCGTTTTTAAACCAGGAGCGAAACTTAATTCTGGTAAGGAAGGTTGGACCTACTCCTTTAAAGTACCCGCGTCGGCCAGGAATTCCTGAAAAAAACCCTCTTTGAATTGATGAATAAAATTAATGACTTTTCCAGGAAAAGTCCGGGGAGACTTTATATTGTGGGAACGCCCATAGGCAACTTAGAGGATGTTAGTTTTAGAACCATCCATATTTTAAAAAAGGTGGGTCTTATAGCTGCTGAAGATACCCGACATACCCGTAAACTTTTATCTCACTATGATATTCATACTCCCTTAACCAGTTTTTTTGAACATAATGAGGAAAAGAAGACTCCCTATCTTATAGATAAAATTAAAAAAGGTAACGATGTTGCTTTAGTAAGCAAAGCAGGCATGCCCTGTATCTCTGACCCCGGTTATTATCTTGTTAAAAAAGCAGTTGAAAACAACATAGAGGTGGTTCCTATCCCTGGTCCCTGTGCTCTGATACTTGCAGTTGCTATTTCTGGTTTTTCTACTCGAAGTTTTGTCTTTGAAGGGTTTCTGGGCAGAACAAAAAACCAGAGAATAAAAAAATTAAAAGAGTTGTTGAAGGAGAAAAGAACGATAGTTATTTACGAGGCTCCCCATCGGATTGAAAAAGTTCTTTCAGAGATAAGGAAGGTTCTTGGAGACCGTCAGATAGTTGTTGCAAGAGAGTTAACTAAAAAATTTGAAGAAATTATAAGAGGAAGGGTAAGCGAGGTGGAGAAAATTTTTTCTCAGAAAAAACCTCAGGGTGAGTTTACCCTGGTGATTGAAGGGACAAAATAATTTCTTATAATTTTAAAATTAAAAATAAGGCAAAAGAGGCTTCTAATGATGAGTATAAGAGATAATGTAATTTCTCTGTTAAAAGATATTCCTGAAGGAATTATTGTGGTTGCTGCAGCAAAGACGAGGACATCCCAGGAAATACTTGAGGCTATTGATGCGGGTATTAAGTTTGTTGGCGAGAATTACGTTCAGGAAGCAGAAAAGGTTTTTTCTGAAATAGGGAGAAAGGTTAAGTGGCATTTTATCGGACACCTTCAAAGAAATAAGGTTAAAAAAGCTGTTGAAATATTTGATTTAATTGAAACTGTTGACTCGGTAGAACTTGCACGGGAAATAGATAAAAGATGTATAAAGGTCAATAAAGTTATGCCTGTTTTGTGTGAGGTAAACATAGCCAGAGAAAGGACAAAATCAGGAGTATACCCAGAGGAAGTTGAGCAGCTTATAAAAAATATATCTGTGTTAACTCATATAAAGGTTATGGGGCTTATGACGATGGGACCTCGTTTCGGGGATCCAGAGGATGCAAGACCGTACTTCAGAGAAACAAAACGGATCTTCGAAAGTATAAAGAAAATGGGTACCCCAAATGTTGAGATGAAGTATCTTTCCATGGGAATGAGTAATTCATATAAAGTTGCTCTTGAGGAGGGAGCGAATATTGTCAGGATAGGTACAAAGATATTTGGTGAGAGAAGTCAGGAAGTTAAATAAATGAATAGTTAAAGATAATGGGAGGTAATAGAATATGGATTTATTAATTGCTTTTGGTACAGATGATGGAAAAAATTTAAATTCTGATCATGTTGGGATGGCAAAATATTTTTATGTATACAAATTCTGCAGCAATGAGGAAAAATTTGTGGAGAAAAGAAAGAATGTTGAGTTCAAAGGGGATGAATCAATGAAACATGGAGATCCTGAAAAGGACAGGGCAACGTCTTCTGTTTTAAAAGGTGTTGATGTTATTGTGGGCAGAAAGTTCGGACCTAACTTACCCAGAATACTAAAAAAATTTGTATGTGTGGTGGTAAGAACAGACACCATAGATAGTGCAATTAAGATAGTCTGCAGGAATATAGACAGAATAATAGAGGAGAAAGACAAAGGAGAAGGAAGGAAACATATAGTACTTAAACCTTGACAGGGGTGGTGAATGGTGTAGGATAAAGGCAGGAAAAAATATGAGGGTATTTATCGCTGTAGAACTTCCGGAAAGTTTAAAAAAGGAAATTTCAAATATTCAAAAAAGAATGAGAGATTTACCAGATAAAATAAAGTGGGTTGATCATTCCTCAGTTCATATCACCCTTAAGTTTCTTGGAGAGGTAAAAGAGAAGGCCCTTGACTCTGTATTTAAAGCTACCCATGATGTAGCTCAGAGGTTTCAGCCGTTTATGGTTGAGATAAAAGGGACAGGAGTTTTTCCCAAACCTGATAGACCAAGAGTAATATGGATAGGCGTAGGAGAGGGATCGGATAAGCTTGCCAGGATGGCACAATATCTGGAGGAAGAACTTTCTAACAGGGGATTTCCCAGAGAGAGAAAAAAATGGGTTCCCCACTTAACAATCGGTAGGGTAAAGTGGCTAATTGATAAAGAAAAAATAAGAAGGAAAGTTGATGAGGAGAAAAAAACACAAGCAGGACAGATGAAAGTGGAATTTATCAGTGTTATGCAAAGTCGTCTTACTCCTGAAGGAGCATTATATAAACCTTTGCAGCGTTTTTATTTAAAATCTTAGTAGCCTTCTTTATTTAAACTTTATTTAAATATCTCAGGGAGAGAAAATGAAGGAAGAAAAATTAAAAGCTTTAGAAATAGCAAGGCGTCAAATAGAGCACCAGTTTGGGAAGGGTGCTATAATGAGATTGGGAGAGAGGGCAGCCAGGATGGATGTTGAGGTTATTCCCACCGGAAGTCTTGCTCTTGATGCTGCTCTTGGCATAGGAGGGTTTCCCAGGGGGAGAGTTGTAGAGATATTTGGTCCAGAAGGTTCTGGAAAGACTACCCTTGCTCTCCACGCAGCAGCTGAGGCTCAAAAAAAGGGAGGAATAGTGGCATTTATTGATGCAGAACATGCTCTTGACCCAACTTATGCTGAAAAACTGGGAGTAGATGTTGATAACATTTTTATCTCTCAGCCTGATTCAGGAGAAGATGCCCTGGAAATAGCTGAAACTCTGGTAAGAAGCAATGCTATAGACCTTATTATTATTGATTCAGTAGCAGCACTTGTTCCTCGAGCAGAACTGGAGGGAGAGATGGGGGATGCTCATGTAGGTCTTCAGGCAAGGTTGATGTCTCAGGCTTTACGAAAATTAACAGCCTCCATTAACCGTTCCAAAACCTGTACCATATTTATTAATCAGTTAAGAATGAAGATAGGTGTGCTTTTTGGTAATCCGGAGACCACTCCCGGGGGAAGAGCTCTTAAATTTTATTCCTCCATTAGACTGGATATAAGAAAACAGTCCTCTATAACAAGGGGGGATGAACAGATAGGTAATCGTGTTAGAGTTACTGTGGTTAAAAATAAGTTAGCTCCACCTTTTAGAAAAGCTCAGTTTGACATTATCTTCGGAGAGGGTATCTCTCAGGAAGGTTGTATATTGGATCTCGGTGTAGATGCAGGTATAATTACAAAATCAGGTGCCTGGTATTCCTATGGGGATACTCAGCTTGGTCAGGGAAAAGAAAAAGCTCGCGAATTTTTGAAGAGTTCGGATAACAAATCCCTGCGAGATGAAATTGAGCAAAAGATAAGGAAGAAACTTGGTCTTGCAAGAGATGAGGAAAAGAAAAACTTTACTCAACAAAAGACTATCATTAAAGACAGTAAAAGTGCCTGATAATCTTTAGCTTTTATTAAATTAAAATTGGAGGGGGAGAGAAGATAATATAGAGAATTATGACAGGGAATAAGTGATGAAAATCGGTGTATTGGTGTGCCTTTTGCCTATTATTTTATTAACTCCAGTAGCAAAAGCCTATCAGGAAAGTTTTGTAGGAGATGTAAGAGTAGCCTCTGAACCTGCCTGTACCCAGATATTTATTCAGGTTCCGGAGAGGACAGGATACGTAGCTAAAGACTCAACCTCTCCTCCAAGGATTGTGCTTAATCTTTATCCTGTTAAGATGAACCTTCCTTATAAAGAGATTCCAGTTGTAGATAAATTTATCCAGAAAATTTGTCTCTTGAGAGATTCTGCAAATGTGGTAAAAACCACTGTGGATTTAAATACCCCTAAGTATAGTTTTAATGTTTACTCGCAGGCTTACCCAAGTGCTGTAGTTGTTGAAGTAGGACCACTTAAAAAAGATGTTGTACAGGCTCTTTTAGGTATAGATAATACTGAAGTTGGACAGACTCAGCG
>JAGGZA010000028.1 GCA_021162265.1 Candidatus Aerophobota bacterium
GGACCAGGTGTTAAAGCATGTATAAGGGCAAATTTCTTTTTCTCGCAATGCAGAAGAACCTCCATTAGAGGAGGTATACTTATTTGAATCCCGGGGTAAAGAGGAAAAGGAAAATCCACTATAGGGGGAAAGGAGGCTATACCATTTTCAGAAAAACTTCTCTTTTTCTTTACATCATCACAATATAAAATCTCTATTTCCCCCTTCCCATCAGAGGAAGAAGAGTATAAATTAGAGGAAAGACCTTTGCCGGTTCCCTTATCATCTAAAAAAACAGCAACTTTTAAAGGATCATCCAGGCCAAGATAATGTTTTTTAATCTCTCTGGTAAAGTTTCTATCCTTATTTTGATGAGCAAAACCAAAAAGATAAGGGAAAAGAGCGATGTATAAGGGTAAATTTTTGTTAATCTTATCTATAGCTTCAATAGTTAAAAGAAAGGGCATTTTTCTGGAAAATTTCCTTATAAAATAAGAAACCAAAAAATTCTTGGGAAAAAGAGGCAAACCTTTTCTCCCATTGCTTAAAAATACTTTTTCCAGTATTTTTCCTTTCCTCTCATCATCAACTAACCTATCGATAGACCTCAAGGCATCTTTTTTTAACCTGTATTTGTAAAACCTGTATCCTGCAGAATAAATACTATGCCCAATAGTCAAATAACTACCACTTTTCCCTCCGGGTTTACACCTTCCCTCTTTAATAGATTTTAAAAAATCACCAGGAGAAGGTCCTCCTCCCAGGGTATATGTTTTTGCAATGTATAATCCTCCATGGTCATCAGAACCACCCACCATAGACTTTTCCCATGGAGTACTGGAAAGAGGGGTTATATTGTATTTTTCAACAAGCTGTTCTATTTTTTCAGGTGAGAGGCTCTTAAGTATTCTCTCCAGGAGAAGATTATCTTCCTCTTTCTGCACCCCATTTTTTGCTTCAAAGATATCAAATAGAAGGAGCATTTTCTCCCAGTGTTCCTTTTTAAGCTTACCGTCAACTGAGGAAAAAGGGTGAGCTACAAAATAAACTATATCCTGAGAAGAAAGATACTTTACAAGCTCATAAATGTTATCTCTTAATCTTTGTATTTCCCTGTGTTGTGCCTCATTTATATCCAGAGTAATCAGATGAATACTGCATCCATCTTCAGGAAACTTTGCTGTAACTTCCTCACCGATAAATACATCTGGCAGATGAGCAATCTCCAGAGCCCCTTCAATACAATTGTGATCGGTAATGGTTACAAAATCCATTCCCCTTTTTTTCGCTATTCGGTAAATCTCCCTGGGGGAGGTATAAGACTCGGAAGAAATTATTCCCCTTAAAATTCCCTTTTCTACCTGAGAATATGGAGAATGGACATGAAGATCAGCCTTATAAGGGTACATTTTTCTTCCAGCAAAATTTATTCTCTTAGTAAATTTAGCAAGGTTTTCACCTGTGTCAAATTAAACCCCTATTTTTTCAAAAAATCTTTTCAAGTTGAACTTTTAGACAAATATTAATCAACAAGTCAGATGCAGAAAAAAGTAGTAATAAATCCTGGAAAAGTAAAGACTGTAACAATATAACTAATTTCTTAATCTGTAAAAAGAGGGTAGGAATATAAAAATAAGCTATGTATGTAAAGATTTTCCCGTCTCCGGGTGGAAAAAATACAGTCTATCAGGATTAAATATAATCCTGATTCCTTCTCCTTCTGAAACATTTATATCTTCTTCAACAGAGACTTCCGCAATAATCTCCTTTTCTCCCAATCGTATATGATAGACCACACTTTCCCCCACAGGCTCAACCAGGATAACTTTCCCTGAAAGAGCATTATCTACCTTCTTTAAAGACAAAGCAATATCTCCTGGTCTTACTCCTAATCTTACACGTCCTCCCAGTAGATCACTGGCTTTCTCTACCTTTTTACCAAGGCGGTCAGGAATAAAGTATAAAAATTTCTCCACCTCTATTGCATATCTACCCTTCTCAACTCTAAGTCGGGACTCCAGGAAGTTTATAGGAGGAGAGCCGATAAAACCAGCTACAAATTCATCCTTAGGGTGATTAAATATTTCTGTGGGGGTGCCTATCTGGTGAATCACCCCATTATTCATAACCGCTATTCTATCTGCCATACTCATAGCTTCCAGCTGGTCATGGGTAACATAAACCACGGTCATTCCCGTGGTCTGGTGAAGTCTCTTAAGCTCTCTTCGCATCCTCCTTCTCATATCTGCATCTAAATGGGAAATAGGTTCATCCATCAAATGTATATCAGCATCCTTTACTAAAGCCCTGGCAAGCGAGATCCTCTGCTGCTGCCCCCCTGAAAGACCTTTGGGTTTGCTATACAAAATATCTTCAATTTCAAGTAATTCTGCCACCCAGAGAACCCTTTTTTTTATTTCTTTCTCTGAAAGCTTCTTAGCTCTCAAAGGAAAGGCTATATTTTCATAGACAACAAGAGTAGGATATAAAGCATAGTTTTCAAAAGCCATAGCAATGTTCCTCTTCCCCGGTTGCAAATCATTCACCAGTTGTCCTTTTATATAGATATTTCCACTGGTAATTTTCTCAAGACCGGCAATCATTCGTAAGGTGGAAGTTTTCCCACATCCTGAAGGACCAAGCAGGGATAGAAACTCACCCTGCTCACATTCCAGATTAACATTTTTCACCGCCTCAACCTCTCCGTACCGCTTCCAAACATTTTCTAACTTAAGTAAAGCCATTTTTATTTTCCCCTCTCTATTGAAAGACTCTACAAAATTTATAAAACAAGATACTCGACATCCAGGTGTATTCTATTACCTGTTTCCCTATCAAAAAAATGCAGTCGTTTAAAATCAAATTTAACCCAGAGATGTTCTCCCACCTTTGACTCTAATCCTGCTTTAATTTTAGCCTGAATAGATACATTACCCTTTTTCAAAGTTAGAATTTCTTTATCACCCAAAGGTTCACTAACGTAGACCTCCATCTCTGGATATCCAGGAATCTTTTCACGGCTAACCTGCATATCGGTTGGTCTTATTCCTACTCTGCTCTTTCCATCTTTAACTTCTTGCAGGAGTTTTTCAGCCATACGCGCAGATAAAGGATGAATAAGTTCACCTATTTTAAGAAAATAATTTTTTTCTTTTTTAACAATCTCACATTCAAGAACATTCATAGGGGGGTCACCAATTAACTTTCCAATAAACTCGGTATTGGGTCTATTAAATATCTCATCGGGAGAACCCACCTGAAGAACTTTTCCTGTATTAATAACTGCCACCCTATCCCCTATGGCTAAAGCTTCCATATAATCATGAGTGGTGTAAATAGTGGTAACTCCTAACCTTTTTTGAAGTTTTTTTATCTCTCCGGTTAAAAAGTATCTTAACTTAGCATCAAGATGAGCAATAGGTTCATCCATTAAAAATACATCTGGATTTGTAACCAACATCCTTCCCAGACTCACCCTTTGCCTCTGTCCCCCAGATAGTTGAGTAGGTCGTCTATCTAAAAGTTGATGAATTCCAAGGAGTGTAGCAATCTCCTCGACTTTCTTTCTCACATCTTTTTCCGAATAAATATGCCTTCGACGAGGAGAACGAAGGGGAAAGGCAAGATTTTCAAAAACAGTAAAATGAGGATATAAAGCATAATTCTCAAAAGTCATAGCTACATTTCTCTCAAAGGGAGAAACCTCATTAACATTCCTGTCGTTCAGGAAAATTTCACCCCCATCACATTTTTCCAATCCCGCGATTAATTTCAAAGTGGTAGTTTTTCCAGCTCCGGAAGGTCCCAACAAGGCTAAAAGTTGTCCTTCCTCGCAGCTAAGATTTACACCTCTTATAGCCTTTACCTCTCCGTAGCTTTTATACACGTTTTTTAACACAACTTTAGCCATTATGTTCTCCCTGATTCCTTGCACATTATCTTTTTATACTTTTCCTTCTCTTTATTATATGACCCCCTATAAGGACGAAAGCTATTATAGTTCCAACTATCAGGCATCCCCACATAGGAAAATATTTTTCCAAAATACCCACCCACAGAAGAAACACAAACACAAAACTCACTGCTGTAATAAAGATTTTATCTCCTATACCCATTATACTTCCCTTTAATTATGTTTAGTTGCTATCCTTTAACTGCACCCAGAGTTAATCCTCGCACCATATGACGCTGGATAAAGTAAGTAAAGATGACAATGGGAAGTACCACCAGCGTCGCAAGAGCACCCACTCTCCCCCACTGGACAGTTCTGGTAGTTACCAGAACTGATATAGCAGGAGGAAGGGTCTGGGCTACTTCTTTGGTTAACACATTAGCAAATAGAAATTCGTTCCAGGAAAATATAATACACAATATAGTTACCGAAACCAATCCTGGCTTTACCAGCGGTAATGCTACTTTAGTAAAAATGGACCACCTGGAATACCCATCAAGAATAGCAGCCTGTTCTAACTCAATAGGTACATCCTCAAAGAAACTTCTCAAGATCCAGATCACAAAAGGAAGATTGAAAGTCATGTAAACCAGCATCAATAAACCATGAGTATCCAGTATCCTTAATTTAGAAGCAATCAGAAAAAACGGTATCACTGCTACTATAGGAGGCATCATTCTAATACTTAAAATCCACATAGAGATATGTTTTTTCCCCATAAGTTCAAATCTGGCAAGGGAATAGGCAGCAGGGGTACCAACAGCTACAGAAATAAAAGTAGCGCAGGCAACAACTATGGCGCTATTCAAAAAATTCCGTAGAAAACGTCCTCTCGTGAACACATCAATATAATTTTGCAGGTAAGGCTTAAATATAAATTTAGGAGGAACAGTAAAAATATCCAGTCTCGTTTTAAAGGAAGTCAAAACCATCCAGATATAATGAAAAACAAAAACAAATAAAACTATTGTTATAAAAGCATAAATTAAGATAGTGGTTATTTTTTTCATTATTACACTCTCCCTATATATATTATTATCCTCTTTTTCTTTCCAGAGTTAGTACCGTAGATAAAAAGACACAAATAATAAGCACTACATAAAGCATTATTAAGCTTACTGTAGCACCTAAGCTTATATTAAATCGCAAAAACGATTTCCGATATGTCCACATGCTCAACACATCAGTAGCCGAGGAAGGACCTCCTGCAGTTAAAACATATATTTTATCAAAAACCTTAAAAGCATCTATGACTCTGAGAAGTATAGCAATTAATATTACCGGTCTTAATAAAGGTAAAGTAATTTTAGTGAACACCTGCCATTTGGATGCATTATCCACCTGTGCAGCTTCATAAGGAGCAACAGGGAGTGACTCCAGGCCAGCTAATAAAATCAATACCATAAAGGGAGTCCATTGCCAAATATCTACAGCTACAACTGCCCAGAGAGCTATATTAGCTTCTCCAAGAGGAGCTATATTACCACCTAAAATACCTATTTTTCTCAACATCCAGGGAATTATCCCGAAAAACCCATCATAAAGATAATAAAAACATAATCCCACCACCACTGGTGCCATAATCATTGGAATAAGCATTATTGTGCGTAAAAACTTACTGCGTAGCCTACCAGCCAGAACCAACGCTATACCCAATCCCAGAACAAATTCCACAGAGACCGCCACTATCATAAATATTAAGGTAATTTTAAATGAATTCCAGAAGTAAGGGGAACGGAGAAGGTTCTCCCAATTTTCAAAGCCTATATATTTAAAACCTGCTGCTGCTCTTGCCAGGTTAATGTTAGTTAAACTCAGCCACCCACAATAAATAGCAGGGAAAACTCCTACTAACGCCAAAACCACTACTGCAGGTAAAAGCAAAGCAAGGGCAAACCTCCTTTGGGTCTTAGAAATAGCAAACCCAAAGTCTTCAAGTTTTTCCTTAATCCATACTTTAACACCGCCTCCTTCAGTATAAGCAGAAGTTCTACCTTTTTCTACAACATCGCTTTTACCCATTCTCGATTTCTCCTTTTTTTATCCAGGGAAGGGAATATCCCCTCCCTGGAATTATTACCAACCTTTATTTCTTATAACCAGCCTCGGTTAGAATCTTATCTATCTCGGTAGCCATAACTTTAAGTGCAGCCTCAGGATCTTTATTAGCAGCCAGTACAGCGTTCAGTTCTCTTGCCATTATCTCTGCCATATCGTCCCATTCTGGAATTCGAGGTCTCCATCCTGTAACAGGAGCAGCCTTGTCTGTAGCAACAAAGCTTGGATACATCTTCCGCAAGATAGGAATGGTGTAAATGGACCTTCTGGTAGGTGAGGCTCCTTTTCCAACTCCTAAAAGTTGTACAGGCTTACTGGTAGCCCATTGAGAGAAAAGATAAGCGGCAATTTTCTTTTTTGAAGAAGCGGGGATAAATAAACTGGATCCACCGTAGTGAGAAATCGGTTTCTCGGTATAAGAAGGAACAGGACCATACCTTATCTGGCCTACCACTTTAGACTGAGTAGGATCTTCCATAGCACCGTAGTTCTCATCCCAGAGCATAGACATAGCAACAATATGTTGCTGCAAAGCAGTACAGACCTGATCCCAGGTCCAGGTAGTAGCACCAGGAGGAGCATATTTGGAAAGTTCCTTGTAAAACTTTAGAGATTTCAGACCTGCTTCACTGTCTAAAGTTACATTATAGTTACTGTCGTAAAGCTGTCCCTTGAATGCCCATAAAATTGGTAAATATTCACAGACTACAGAAAGATGTCGTTTTCCCTGTATACCCGTACCATAGAGTTTAGGAGGGTTATGGAGTTTTTTAACATCAGCAAGCCACTCATCAGGAGTGCGTGGGAATGAAGCGTTTCCTTCTGCGTCTACTATACCAGCATTCTCGAAATCCGCTTTATTATAAAACATATACTGAATGACGCTATCGTATGGCAACCCATAAGGGTGACCTTTCCAGCTTGTACCTTCCCAAAAACCTGCATAGAAATCCTCTGGAAAATAATCAAAGTAAGTCAGGTTAGGATTATTCAGATAATCGTCCAGGGGAATAACATACCCTGCTTCTACATATTTGCCAGTCCAAGAATAATCACCGTTAAATACATCATAAATTCCTGTGCCAGCAGAAAAATCCATCAATGCCTTTTCCTGCAAATGGGGATGGGCCTGTCTTTCTACTATTACCTTTATTCCTGTATACTTCGTAAACTCAGCTGCTGCTTCTTCGGTCCAGTCGCTGGGAGGTGTTGTCTCAGTAATAAATCTTATAGTAGTCCCTCTATAAGGCTTGGATACCTTAGCCAGCCACTCCAACAGGTGCTGATGGGATACTTTAGCAGCCTCTATATAGTCGCTTAAAGATACCTCGGCTGCAAAAGCCTGAGGAATGAAACAAACGACCAACAATACACTTAACATTACTGGTAGTAAACTCTTCCTAACTTTTGACATTTTTACCTCCAGAATTTTTTACTTCCCGCTAAGTTAACTTATTGCTCTTTCCTCACCTCCTTTATTTTCCGATTCTAACCCCTTTACTTTATTAACTAATCTGCATTTTCTATCTCAAAGGTATCCTGCTCCTGATAACTATCTTTAACTTCTCGTTTGCTAAGAAGCAGTTTTGCGGTTTCCTCATCGGTGATCAGAATTTTTATATACTTCCCCCGTAAAGCTCCTAAGATTGATAATACCTTACTCCTGCCTCCAGCTACACCAATTACATTCTTCATTCTCTGCAGCTGTTCTAAAGGAAAGGCTACATTTCTTTTGTGCAGTTCTGTATCAATCTTCTCTCCCTGAATATTAAAAAATTGTCCCAGAATATCGCCTACTGCCTTTCCTCGCATTAAGTTTTCCAGATCTATTAAACTTACATATCCTAACTTTACAAGTGTTGCTTTTGGATTCACCTCACCTATCCCTACAACAGACCAGGTAGCTTCTTTACCCATCTCCAGTGCTCTTTTAACAGTAAGATCTGATTTGAAGGAATTACATAATTCTTCCGAACTGGTGATGGCCGGAGCATGAATATAGTAACAGTACCCCTTAAATACAGAAGCCAACTTTCCTCCTACATCATAAGGATTCATATAAAGAGCGGGAGTTAAACCTCCATAAAGGGTAACAATCTTCAAATTCTTGATTTCATCCGAACGAATAAAATCGGCCATATGATGAATAGTTTTCCCCCATCCCACCGCAAGAACATCTCCACTTTTAAGATGAGTCTCAAGATACTGAGCTGCTGCTTTACCTAAGGTTTCCCGGATTTTATTCTCCTTGAATAAAGGGACTACCATGCTATCCTGGAGACCAAAAGTCAAGGTAAGTTCTCGTTCTAAAGGCAGGCAATTTTTATGAGGACCCATAACATGAAAATGCACAATCCCTTCATTTCTTATGTTCTTCAACAACCTTACCACTTTAGATCTTGATAAATTAAACCTCTCAGCAATCTCTTTCTGTGTCATGTTTTCTTTATAGTAAAGCCATGCTATTCGTATCGCTATATCTTTTTCTACACCACTCACACCACTCGCCTATATTGGTATTTATTTCAAATTGTAAACATAATTTTTATTTTTGTCAATTTAGACCAACTATACCATTCACTTAATTTTTGTCAAGTCCTTGATTTGTCAGATATTTCTATGAGAAACCATGGTTTATATAGCAAAAAACAGAGGAAGAGATTTAAAATATTTTTCATTAAATACTCATTTGTTCCAAAATTTGACAAATATACCTACGCATTATCTTTTTCAGATAGGGTAATTCTGGTAAATTCATCTACCAGTTCTCGAATCTGGATGAAAAGCCTGCTATAGACCTTTTTGTAAATTTTCAAGTAAAATTCTACATTTTTCCTGTCCGGTTTATATTCTTCCTCAAATACGGACATCCTCTTTGAAGCCTCTTTAACGCCCGGATACATACCTACAGCATAAGCTGCCAGCATAGCTGCCCCGAGACAGGTAACTTCAAATGTGTGAGGAATTAATACAGGAATACCTGTAATATCAGCTACAATCTGCCTCCATAAAGGCATATTTGCTCCTCCTCCCAGAAGAATAATCCTCTCTATTTTTTTATTCAAGGATTTTTCCATTCCATCGTATAAAAGCTTCTGTTCAAAAACTATTCCTTCCATAATAGCTCTGTAAAGGTGGGCTCTTCCTGTATCTCCGCTCCAGCCAATTACAATACCTTTCGCAAAAGGATCCCAGTAGGGAGCAAGAGAAGCTTTCCAGTATGGAACCATTAACAATCTTGGCATACCGGGTTTTATTTTAGCAGCCATAATTTCAAATATCTGTTCTGCAAAAATATTATTGGCTTTACCCAACCTCTCCTCTTCTCTTCCAAATTCTCTTACAAACCAGTTGAGAGTAAATGTTCCTCCTCCAATCACACTTTCTGCTATGTAGGTCCGGGGAACGCATCCACATAAAGTTCGAAACGTATCTCCTACCACATATTCTTCAGAAAAGAGCTCCGACACAACTGCTGTTCCCAGATTAAGAGAGGCGCAACCTTCTTCAACAACACCTGCTCCAAGAGCTGCACATTGCCCATCACCACCCCCTCCTATAACAGGTGTCCCTTCTGCTACTCCCGTTAAAGAAGCTGCCTTTCTGGACAATTTTCCCACAACCTCACCTGGAGAAACAAGCTCTGGAAACTGATCCTCTCTCACTCCGATAATTTCCATAATTTCCCTGCTCCAGCAAAGCTTTCTCATATCAAGAAGACCAAATGGACAGGCAGAAGACCAGGTAGTAACCAATCTCCCGGTTAACTTCAGGGTAAGGTAAGCATAGACATCTAAAAATTTGTAGGTTCTATCAAAAATAGCCTGCTCGTTATCTTTTATCCACATAATTTTACAGTTAGAAGCATAAAGATTGGGGAAAAGACCGGTAATTTCGTGAATCCTTTCTCCTCCCAGATTTTTCAACTTTTCAACCTGAGAAGTTGCCCTTGTATCAACCCATAAAATACCATTTCGTAAGGGGTTAAGATTCTCGTCTACAGGGACAAAACTTTCACGCTGATGAGTTATTCCTATCGCTGCGACTCTGGAAGGATTAATCTGTGAAACAGCTTTTCTTATCGCTTTAGCAGTAGCTTCCCACCACTGCTCGGCTCTTTGCTCCACCCATTCTGGTCTTGGAGTA
Source organism: Candidatus Aerophobota bacterium (assembly GCA_021162265.1). Taxonomy (GTDB): domain Bacteria; phylum Aerophobota; class Aerophobia; order Aerophobales; family B3-G15; genus CBFDTW01. The sequence continues at coordinate 10,136 of JAGGZA010000028.1, forward strand.
AAGATTTGCATCCTTTCTCTTCCTTCCGCCACAGGATTACCTTTTTTATCCCATACAATAGCCTTTGTTGCAGTGGTACTGCAATCTATACCTATTATATAATCTTTTTCCATTTAACCTCTCTCCTGAAAATTAAACTGAGCCAAAAGTCCTTCCTCCATCAGCCAATATAATTTGTCCCGTGATATAAGTAGAAAGAGAAGAACACAAGAATAAGGCTATATTGGCAACTTCCTCTGGTGTACCCAGTCTTTTTAAAGGTATCTTCTCGCAAAGGGCTTTTATTTGTTCCTTTGAATATACATTCTCCAGAGTCTCCGCTTCAATGTTTCTCGGAGCAACTCCATTTACAAGGATATTGTAAGGGGCAAGTTCTCTTGCCAGCGCCCTGACAAGAGAGTTAACTCCTCCTTTTGACGAAGCATAATGCGCTCCCCCTCCGCTTCCGGTGATTGCTGAACCAGAAGATATGATAACTATCCTACCCTCTTTCTGCTTGATCATTGAAGGGACAACCGCCTTGCAACACAAGAAAGCTCCAGTAAGATTAACATCTATGGTTTTCTTCCAGATTTGAACAGGAATCTCTGTAAAAAAATATCTTGAAGTTATCCCTGCATTGTTGACAAGGAAATCTATCTTCCCATAATTTTTAAGAATCCCTCCCACAGCGTTTTTAACATCCTCTTCAGACGTTACATCCACTCTGTAAAAATCAGCTTTCCCACCAGAGGAAACAATCTGGTCTGCAGTATCTTTCCCCTCTTTTTCCAGTATATCAAAAATAGCAACAGTTGACCCTGCCTGCGCAAGTTTCAATGCAATACTTTTCCCTATTCCTCTTGAGCCTCCTGTGACTATGGTAATCTTTCCCTCAAGAGTTAAAGAAATCATTTTCCCTTCCTTCACAGAAATTCTCCAATAACTTTTAAAGAATCTTCTGTCCTTCTTGCAACTCTTACAGCCTCTGCAATCTGATCAAATAAGAACCTATGAGTTATAAGTTCCTCTGTATTTATTTTTTTCTCTTTTATAAGTCTGTAAACAGCGTTATCCTCAATGGGTGAAGAGGAATAACTTGTAATAAGACTAATTTCAGAGAAAA
>JAGGZA010000046.1 GCA_021162265.1 Candidatus Aerophobota bacterium
GATGAATCACTTCAACTTATAGCCAAAGCTTCTGAGAACAGTATGAGAGACGCAGAAAAGATTTTAGATCAGCTTATATCTTACACTCGTGGGAATATAAAAGAAGAGGATGTGATTCAACTGCTGGGCATGGTAGAGACGGAGTATCTTGCAAGTTTCACGGAAAACCTGTATAGACGCGAGCCTCTTTCCAATATAAAACTTTTGCATCGTATTTTAAGAGAAGGCAAGAATCCTCAATGGATAGTGAAGGATTGGTTGCACTGGCTAAGAGACCTTGTTATGTTTAAGCTGGGGGAGAAGGAGGTTTTTTCTTTTCCGTTAAAGTATGCTAATTTACTTGGAAACCAGAGTCACTACTTCTCAATCAGTCAGTTAATGAGTTTCATAGAGCACCTCTCTCGTGCAGAAAGGGAGATTCGTTTTTCATCAACTCCTAATATTTATCTTGAGGTATTAATGGTCAAGCTTTGCTCTTTTGAGTTTGAAGTAGAAAAGCTCAAAGAGGAAGACCCTCACCTTGCCTTTATTTATAATAAAATAACAGCTTTAGAGGAAAAGATAGTAAATACCGGATTTTCAAGCTTCTCTGGAGAAGTAAGAAAGGATAAGATTTTACAGGGAGAAGAAAGGGAGAAAGTTGCCTTTGATAGGGGAAAGAAGGAAGATGATAAGAGGGAGAAACTTTCTTTATCCAAGAGAGAAGAAATTTCTTCCAGACAGGAAGAGTGGTTGGAAAACTGGAAGATGGTGGTGAAGGGAGTGAAGCAAAAGAAGAGGAGTTTAGGAGGATTTCTGGAAAAAATGAAGGTTATGTCGGTAGAAAACAATTCCATTATATTGGGGTCTGATGTTAACTTTCTTAAAGAAACACTGGAAAAGAGAGATAACAAACAAATAATATATGAAGAATTAAAGAAATTCTTTCCGGAAAATTTCTCACTTAAATTTAAACATATTGTTCGTGAAAAAAATGAGAACAAAGAGAGCCCATCTTTACGTGAAGTAGTTGCTCAGGCAATAGAGATATTTGAAGGTGAGGTAATAAATAGGTAGGGAGGGAACGGTGTTTCCTAATTTATTCAAGCTTTTCAGAGATTTTCAGAAGTTTCAGGGAGAAATGAAAAGAATTCAAGATGAGCTGGCAAAGGAGGAGATCGTTGGCTCAAGTGGAGCAGGGATGGTAGAGGTAACTTTAAATGGGAAATTGGAAGTAATAGATGTTAAAATAGAGAAAAAACTTTTGGAGGGAAAAAATCTCCAGATGCTGCAGGACCTCATAGTGGCAGCTATAAATGATGCAATTAAGAAAGCTAAAGAAAAGGCAAAAGAGAAGATAGGTGAAATAGCGGGTGAGCTGGATTTGTCTGGTTTCAACATCCCTGGCATATTTAACAATGCTTAAAAGACATGTATTATATAAATTCCCTGGATAGACTTATAAATCAGCTTACAAGGTTACCTGGAATTGGAGAAAGAAGTGCAAGGAGGTTAGCTTTTTATATTTTAAAACAACCTCAGCAGGAAGCTGCTCGTCTTGTAGATGCTATCAAGACAGTGAAAGAAAGGGTAAAGAGATGTTCAATATGTAATAATTTTTCCGAAGAAGATCCTTGTCCCATTTGCAGAGATGAGAAGAGAAACAGGAGTGTGATTTGTGTAGTAGAAGAACCTCAAGATGTATTTTTATTTGAAAGAATTAGAGAATATCAGGGATTGTATCATGTTTTAGGAGGAGCAATTTCTCCTTTAAAAGGAATAAATCCTGAAAGTTTAAATATTAATAGTCTCTTAAAAAGAGTAGAAAATGGTGGGGTAAAGGAGGTTATTTTAGCTACAGATCCTGATACAGAAGGAGAAGCTACTGCAATATATCTTTTTAAGCTTCTGCAATCTTTAAGAGTTAAGGTTAGTCGGCTTGCCCATGGACTTCCTGCTGGCGGTGACCTTGAATTTGCTGACGAGATAACTCTTACCCACGCCCTGAGAGGAAGAAAAGAAATGGAGGAAGAGTGGGAGATTTGACGGTGTGATCCTTTTTACTATAATACTTTGATTTAAGTAGATAAATTTCCAAGGGGAAGAAAGTATGCAATGGGAAGGAGTAATTAAACACTATTTTAAATATCTTCCGGTTACAGAGAAAACACCTGTGGTTACTCTTCTTGAGGGAAATACACCTTTAATCCTGGCAAAGAGTATCTCCAGGCGTCTTGGTAAAAATATTAATCTTTACTTAAAGTACGAGGGGTTAAATCCTACTGCTTCTTTCAAGGATAGAGGAATGACAGTTGCTGTAAGTTGTGCTCTGGAAAGAGGAGCTAAAGCTATTATGTGTGCTTCAACCGGCAATACATCTGCTTCTGCTGCTGCTTACGCTGCAAAATCTGGACTTACCTGTATTGTGCTTATTCCGGAAGGTGCTATAGCTCTGGGAAAATTGTCTCAGGCTCTTTTACATGGAGCAAAAGTTGTGGCAATAAAGGGAAATTTTGATGATGCTCTTAAACTGGTAAAAGAAATAACTTCCAAATATCCCATTGCTCTTGTTAACTCCTTAAATCCTGATAGAATTGAAGGTCAAAAAACCGCAGCTTTTGAGATATGTGATGTTTTAGGAGAGGCTCCTCACTTCCAGGCTATGCCAGTTGGAAATGCAGGTAATATCACTGCTTACTGGAAGGGATATAAAGAATACAAGGATATGGGAAAGATAGACTCTTTACCCAGAATTTTAGGGTTTCAGGCTTCAGGCGCAGCTCCTCTTGTGGAAGGATACCCCTTTAAGAATCCAGAAACAGTTGCTACTGCTATAAGGATAGGTAATCCTGCTCGATGGGGGGAGGCAATTGCTGCGTCTAAAGAGTCTGATGGATTAATTGAGAAGGTAACCGATGAAGAGATTATAAAAGCTTATAAAATGCTTGCAAGGGAGGAAGGAATTTTTGTAGAGCCTGCATCAGCTGCCTCTATTGCTGGTATAATGAAACTTGATAAAATGGGATTCTTTGAGGCGGAGAAAGGATCAGCCAGGGAAGTGAATATCGTTTGTATACTAACCGGTCATGGGTTAAAAGACCCTAACATAGCTATTAAGGAGTCTTCTCCTCCTGAGGCTGTTCCTCCAGAGGAAGAGGCGGTTTTAGAGGCAGTAGAATTCGAGGTATAATACCATGAATCTTGTTTTAGCTCCACAGAATTACATTCAGGAAAGAGGCTTAATTCATAAAGTGGGGAAACTTTTAAAAGATTATGGGAAAAGACCCCTCCTGGTAGCTGACTCCTTTGTTACCGAGATTGTAAAAAATGTGATAAATAAACAGCTGGAGAAATTGAGACTTTCATTAACCGCTTTTACCTTTGGTGGAGAGTGCTGTGAGGAGGAAATTGGCAGGGTAATGGATACTGTTAAAAAAAATGGGAATGATTTAATTGTGGGGTGTGGAGGAGGTAAAGCTATTGATACAGCAAAAGCGGCAGCTTTTTATAAAGGTTTGCCTTTTGTTAGTCTTCCTACAAGTGCTGCTACCTGTGCAGCCTGGTCGTCTTCTTATCCTTTATACTCAATGTCAGGAAGTTATCTTGGAACGAGGGAACTGGGGAAAACTCCTGACCTTGTGCTGGTTGATACTGAAGTGATAGCCAGAGCTCCTTCCAGACTTCTTTCGTCAGGGATGGGAGATTCTCTTGCCAAGTGGTATGAGGGGAAAACCGTCTTTCATTTATTAAAAAAAGACTTATTGGTAGACTTAGCCTTGAATTTATCAGGGTATCTTTACAGAGTTATTAAGAGATTTGGTCCCGGGGCAAAAATTGATGTTGATAAGAATATCTGTTCTATGGAGGTTGATAGCATTGTTCAGGCGAATATACTTATTGCTGGTCTTATAGGACGTTTAGGAGGGAAAAATTTCCGTTCTGCTGCAGCTCATGCTTTTAACTATGCTTTATGCGGAATACCAAAGGCTGCTCGTACTTTACATGGAGAAAGAGTAGCGATAGGCATTTTAATACAGTTTATACTGGAGGGAAGAAAAGAGAAGGAGTTGACCGAGATTTTGCAGTTTTATAGGAAAATAGGTCTTCCCTGCAGCATGGAAGAATTGGGAGTTTACTTTACTATGGATGAATTAAAGGAAGTTTCTGCAAGAGTCTGTGGAGATTCCCGCATTCGTAATTTACCTTTTTCTGTAGATGAAGATATGTTTCAGAATGCTTTTTTAGAACTTAATAATTTTGTTAAAAAATTTACTTCAGAGGAGAACCTCTATGACACAATTGGAGCAAGCAAAAAGGGGTAATGTGACCCTTGAGATAAAAAAAATATGCCAGGAAGAGAAAATTAGAGAGGAAGAACTCCTGGAGGGAATTTCCAGAGGAGAGATTGTAATTCCAAAAAACAAGCTTCGCCAGGGAACTAATGTTATAGGCATTGGTAAGGGATTAAGAACCAAAGTCAATACCAATATAGGTACCTCTCCTGATGTTATTGATCTTGATTATGAGATTGCAAAACTCAGGGTGGCTGAAAAAGTGAAGAGTGATACAGTGATGGATCTGAGTACCGGTGGGGACCTGGATAAAATTCGTCGTAGCATAATTAAGAATACACGTATGCCTCTGGGTACAGTTCCTGTGTATCAGGCAGCAGTGGAGACCATCAACGAAAAGGGTGGTATAATCTATATGGATATTGATAAAATTTTTGAAGTTATCAAACGACAGGCTGAGGATGGAGTTGATTTCATGACTGTTCATTGTGGTGTAACCCTGAGTACTCTTGAGAGATTAAGAAAAGAGGGCAGGATTGGTAGTATAGTTAGCAGGGGTGGAGCTTTTCTTACCACCTGGATGATTGCCAATGAGAAGGAGAATCCCCTTTATTCTCATTTTGACCGTTTGCTTGAGATAGCAAAGGAGTATGACGTTACTCTCAGTCTGGGAGATGGCTTGAGACCCGGGTGTATAGCTGATTCTACAGATAGAGCTCAAATTCAGGAGCTTGTGATTCTGGGAGAACTGGCAAAGCAGGCTTTAGATAGTGGTGTACAGGTTATGATTGAGGGTCCAGGGCATATACCCTTTGATGAAGTGGAAACAAATATAATTCTGGAAAAGAAGCTGTGTCACAATGCTCCCTTTTACGTTTTAGGTCCTGTTGTTACAGACATTGCTCCAGGATACGATCATATAACCTCTGCTATAGGTGGAGCTTATGCAGCAAGTGTAGGAGCAGATTTTCTATGTTATGTTACACCGGGTGAGCATCTCAGGCTTCCTACTCTGGAAGATGTAAGAGAAGGAGTGATTACAGCAAGGATTGCTGCTCATATAGGTGATTTAAGCAAGGGTATAAAAGGAGCATTTGAATGGGATTTACAGATGGCTAAGAATAGAGAAAAGAGAAACTGGAAAAGGCAAATAGAACTTTCTATTGACCCTGAACTTGCTGGAAAAATGAGAGAATCTGCCAAGCCAAAAGTTGAAGATGTTTGTACGATGTGCGGAGAATTTTGTGCTATAAAAATGGTAGAGAAGGCTCTACGCGGGGAAAAACCGCTTACTTTTGCTTAATAATAATAAAAAATAGACCACTTTATTTTTCAATCTTCCTGTACCTTAAAACAAACATTACTCCTCCTATGATTAGAGGGAAAATAGATAGGTAAAAAAGAAAATTAGCATTTCTTCTTTTTACAAGTCTTATCTCTCTTTCGCTTGTAGATATTATATTATTGTTTTCCCCCTCTTTTTGAAGATAAATTCTGTAGCTTTTTTCCGGGAGATTTTCTGAGAGGATTAGCTGATACCCTTCAAAAGTTGGCTTTTCTCCGGGTAATTTTCCTTTCTTAAATTCAACGATGTTGTAACCAAGTTCTGGTCCTGGTATTTGTTCCACCTTATACGGTTTCTTATCTATGCGTTTTAGTAAATTGTCTTTGCTAAATAATAAGAGTTGGACATTTTTTATAGGTTCTGTGTGAACCCATTTCCAGTTTTCAATTCTTCCTCTGTTCTGGGGATCCAGCAATTTATTGTGATATAGTTCATTGTACTCATCTTGCCTGTAAGGGCGAAAGTAAAGTACATTTTTGCCTGCAGCGTATATTGCATTTGCCGGGTCATTACACTCTTCTCTTTTTGTCCAGCGATTGCCGGGTATTATTTCGTAACCAACTCCCTCTCTTCTTCGAGCGGTAAATACAAGGAGTTCTTTCTCACTTCCCTCTACGATGGTTTTATCTTTTGCTCTGAGTCTTATCTTATATTTGCCTACAGGAAGATTTAAAACGTAGTATTTTCTTGGTTCTGTGACAAAAAAATTAGGTGGTTTTGGAGGCTCGGGTTCCTTTGGTATCTCAATATTAAGAGGACCTTTTTCTCCTTTTTCTCTCCTTTTTTTTATTTCTTCAAAAAACTTATTCATTTTCTTTCTATACTCGATTCTTGCCTCATAATATTTATTTAAAGCTTTATAATATTCATCCTCTGCCTTTTTATATTTTTTATACCATTTTATTGCCTCGTTTCCCTTGTAAAGTACGACTTTTTCACCCCAGTATCCTTCTGGATAACAAAGAACGGTATCCTGTTTTTTTAATTTTTCTATGATTTTTCCATCTTTTAAGACTTCCAGAACCCCCTTTACATCTTCATCCAGGGTTCTCCAGGCTGCTATATATCTTACAGTTATAGGCCAAAAATAGACAAGAGTTTTTTTAGCACAGATGGCATTGTCTTTATTGGCAATAAGATAAATTGTACTTTCAGTTTTAGGGACGAAACTCCCGCTCCATCCTTTTCCGTCAAATACATTTAAGCTATAGACAAGCTGTTCTTTTAAAAGAGGAGTAAGATTTATGGAAGGCTGTTTTTCCTCCTGTTGTGCTGATGAGGTTATTGCTAATCCAGGAATTAAAATTAACAGAAAAATTATATTGTAGATTAAGGAAGCCCTTTTTAATCTCATGCCCTTACCCCCTTTGATTTTAGAATGTAGATGGAAAGAAGTAGCAAGACCACTGTGTAGATAGTAGAGTAAATTATGTTAAGCAAGAATGGTTTAATGCTACCAATTCTTATTGACTCCATTCCTCGTGAAAGATAGGAAAAAGGAGACACCCAATTTACAAAATGATAAATTACACTTAAAGTTTTTTGTATATAAAGAAGCCAGGAAGAAAGGCTTTCAGGAGGGATATGGATAAATATATTCTCGAGGAACCATATTCCAAGAAAAGCAAGTAATATTCCTATAAGCCATACTATGGAACTCCTTACTCTACCGGTTAAAGAAGATATAAAAAGACCAAAGCTTATCATACAGGAGGCAAGGAATATAGAGACGAGAAACGCTTTTCCCAGAGCTAAGGTAAAACCTAAGTTGGTTAGTAAAGATACTCCTAAAAAGTAAACTGCAAAAAACCCGAGAATTATAACATATAACAGCATGTCTGTAATGTACTTTCCCAGTAAGAAGGAAGAGGAGGAAACAGGACCATAAAATAAAACCTCCAGGGTACCATGTTCTTTTTCTCTTGAGATAGATATAGCTGATACAATCACCAGGTAAAGGGAGATTATTACTACAGATATAAAGAGAGGAAGATTAAGTGGATAGGAAGAAATGAAGATATTATTTTGTCCTATTCCTCGCATGAAATTTCTTAAAATAAAAGAAGATAATAAAAAAGAGATAAATACCGCTATATATAATCCCCATCCATAGATGCTGGATATAAGTTCTCTCTTGATGAGAACCTTCATTGTATGCGCAGATAAAGAAATGCCTTTCTCATTCATTTGCTTGCCTCCTTCTTAGCGGGAAACAGCTGCACGTCATCAACTGTGTCTTTAAAATCCCCCTGTTTGAGATGGACTCTTACCTCCATAACTCCATATTTTTTTTCTTTAAATCTTACTGGAATTTTATCCCAGGATATGAATCCCTTATTTTTGGCAAGGTAAGCTTTGGAATCCCAGAACTCTTCAACGGGTCCTTCAAATAATTTTCTTCCCTTCTTGTAGTTATCTTCCTCTCCAATTCTTTCCCATAGTGTAATTTCAATTTTAACAGGGAGCCTGGGAAATTCGGTCATTCCTATGCCTTTGCTATCAACATACCTTACCTCTATAGTGATTCCTTTTTCGTCAGAGTCAGTGAAGCAGATTATTCCGGTCAGGTCAGGAACTTTATCACCTTTAAGTGGGATATTAATGGTATTTTTACCTGATTTTACCTTGAGAGTTTTGGTGAATTTTAACCAGCCTGCAGGTGGAGAAACCTGCATGGTCCACTCTCCGGGTGGTATTTTTGTAAGCTGGTATTCTGTTGTATGGTAGAGGACGGTAGATCTTCCATCTATTACAATTCTAACTCCTCTTACCGGGTCTCCTGATAACTCATCAAAAATTTTCCCTTCAACTATTCCAGATCTGGAGGCACTTAAAGTGGTAAAGGATACTATCACTATTACTAAAGCTACTCCAATTATTGCTAAAGCGATGTATAAAGGGAGCCTTTTCATTGAGTAGCCTCCTTGTTACTTGCTAAGAGGGATATATTTTTTTGAGTTATGGTGATGAAAGCTTCTTCGAGACTCATTTCTCTGATTTTTATTCCAAGGACAACTCCTCCTTTTTCAGCAATAGCTGCTGATATTTCGGCTCTATGGTCCTTATCAGTTGTTATCTTTAAAATAAGGAAATTTTTTTCCTGATGAATCTCTTTAATAAATTCGAAAGAGCTAAGAGCATCAAGGATATCCTTATTTATTTCAACCAGCTCTACCTCCAGTTGTGTAAACTCAGTGAGTTTTTTTCTCAGATTTTCCATAGTCTCCTCGGCTAAGAGTTTTCCTTTATTTATTATAGCTACCTTATTGCAGAGTTTTTCCACCTCGGAAAGGAGATGAGAGGAGATAAAGACAGTTTTACCCTTTTTATTTTCTTTTTCTATAAGGTCTCTTACTTGCTTTATCCCCGTGGGATCCAGTCCAGAAACGGGCTCGTCTAAAAGTAGAAGCTCGGGTTCATGCAGTAAAGCACGAGCAAACCCGAGTTTCTGTTGCATCCCCCGTGAGAAAGCACCTAATTTTCTATTTCTTACATCTAATAAATCTACTGCTGCAAGAAGCTGTTCTATTCTGTTTTTTTTATTTTTTACTTTGTAGAGGTCTGCAAAGAAATTAAGGTATTCCTGTGCTGTCATCTCCCTGTACAGATACTGTTTTTCTGAAACAACGCCTATTTTTTTCTTAATAGAGAGAGGATTTTTGCTAAGAGATTCTCCCATTATGCGTATTTCACCTTGAGTTGGTTTTAAAATTCCAAGTAGCATCAACATAGTTGTAGTTTTTCCTGCTCCATTTGGTCCTAAAAATCCGTATATTTGTCCTTCCTCTACTTTAAGATTCAAGTTATCCACTGCTTTAAATCCATCATATTCCTTTGTTAAATTTTTAGTGTATATGGCATCCATTATTAACCCTCTTCCTCGTTTTTATATTTTATATTTTACCGAATTTGGTCTTATATTTTACCAGAATAATTTTTTTTGTCTATTAAAATTGGGTGTATTGGGAAAGCCAGGATAACTCTATTTTACATAGACTTTATTTTTATATAAGAGATTAACAATGGGTCATTTGACAAAATTTATAAGAGTGGATATAATGTAATAACATTATGATGTTGCATACTAACTATTGAACCATGATAGATAAAAGTGAAGGAATTCTGGAAGAAAATGGGATTTTGCCTCTTTATCACCAGTTAACAGGGATTATAAAAAGAGAGATAAAGATAGGCTCTTTAAAACCAGGGGACAAGTTACCTTCGGAAAAGGAACTGTGTGAAAAATACAGGATCAGTCGCACAACTGTGAGGCAGGCTCTTCTTTCATTGGTTAATGAGGGACTACTATATCGTAAGCAGGGTAAGGGTACCTTTGTGGCAAGACCTAAACTCTTAAGAGACCTTATAGAAGTATACAGTTTTTCTACAGATATGAGAAACCTTGGTCTTAATCCTTCTTCAGATGTGTTAGAACAGAAGATTATTCTTGCAACAGAGGATTTAGCCAGAAGTCTTGATTTAGAAGCTGGTAAAGATAAAGTTACAAAGCTAACTCGTGTAAGACTTGCTAATAACGAACCACTTCTTATAGAAACCACTTATATTCCTTATAATATTGCTCCCTCTTTAGTTAAGGAAGATATGGGAAGCAACTCCCTTTATGCAGTGCTTAGCAAGAAATATAAGTTGTCTCTCTCTCATGCCGTGGAAACCTATGAAGCCATATCCATAGGGAAGAGGGAAGCTAAATTTTTAAAGTGTAAGCCGTCCTCTCCTGGTTTTTTCATAGAGAGAATAGCTTACATAGAGGATAATACTCCGATAGAGTTAACTGACTCCATTGTTCGTGCAGACAGGTGTAAACTTGTTGCCCTCTTAGGCAGGAAATCATCGGTTAGAAGAAAGCTTATCCCAGACCAGGATGCTCTTGCAAAAGGACAGGTAATATAAATTTGTCAGAATTATGTCAGGAAGAGAGTATTTTATAGGAATTGATCTGGGAGGAACAAATATAAAAGCTGTTGCTATAGATAAAGAGGGCAGGGTTTTTTGCAAGAAAAATACTCCCACCGAAAGCGAAAAAGGTCCTGAATTTGTTATAGAGAAGATAATATCACTTATAAATAATTTTGCGGATAACGGGGAACTTGTTGACAGGGATTTACGTGCGGTTGGGGTTGCTGTAGCGGGAGTTATAGATATGGAGGAAGGTATCTGTAAATTTCTTACCAATTTTCCTACCAAATGGAAAGGTATCTCCCTTGCTAAAAGAATAGAAGAGGGTGTTGGTTGTCAGAGTTTTCTTATAAATGATGTTCGTGCGATGACCTTAGCAGAAAAAACATTTGGAGCCGGGAAGGGAGTTAAGAATTTGGTCTGTGTAGCTGTTGGCACGGGAATAGGAGGTGGGATTGTTATAAATGGAGACCTTTACTTTGGTAGCGAGGGGTTTGCTGGTGAAATAGGACACCAGACAGTTGAACCCTATGGAATAAGATGTGGATGTGGGAATTATGGTTGTCTGGAAGCTCTGGCAAGTGGTCCCAGTATTACCTCTCAGGCTATAAGAATGGTTAAGCAGGGAGCAACTACTATAATAAGAGACCTTGTTGATAATGACTTGAATAAGATAACACCCAGGGTGATTGCCGAGGCTGCGAGAAGGGGGGATAAGATGGCGAAAGAGATATGGAGAAGGGAAGGTTACTATCTTGGAATAGGGATTGCAAACCTTTTAGTGATTCTTAATCCGGAAATGGTGATAATTGGTGGTGGAGTATCCAGAGCATTTGATCTTTTCTTTGAGGAAATAAAGAAAACACTTCGGGAACGAGTCTATGTAGGTCCAGATGTAGATAAGGTGAAAATAGTACCGGGTAAACTGAAGGATATAGCAGGAGCTATTGGTGCAGCAACTTGGGCAATGTTAAAGGTTATTTAAATAGCAGGAGGATGATTTTGATCAAAAAGATAGATATTGAAACTCTAACGCAAGAAAAACTGGCAAAAACTATAGACCATTCTCTTCTTAGCCCTCTAATTACCGACAGTGATTTAAAACAGGGATGTGAGCTTGCAGATAAATATCATACAGCTACTGTATGTGTAAAGCCCTATCATGTGAAGTTTGCCTGCCAGTTACTGGCGAATTCTGAGGTGAAGGTTTCTGCTGTTATTGGCTTTCCTCATGGAGGTCACCTGTCAAAAATCAAAGCTTTAGAAGCAGAACAGGCCATTCTCGATGGTGCAAAGGAACTGGATATGGTTTTAAATATCGGCGCTCTAAAATCAAAAAGCTTTGATTTTGTAAGAGATGACATAAAGGGAGTGGTAGATGTTGCTAAAAGATATGGCCAGATATTGGTTAAAGTGATTCTGGAGAATTGTTACCTGACCGACGAGGAAAAAGTAATAGCTTGCAGGCTATCAGAAGAAGCAGGAGCAGATTATGTGAAAACATCAACTGGTTTTGCTCCAGGAGGAGCCACTGTACATGATGTGGAACTGATGTATGAGACAGTAGGACCGAGATTGGGAGTGAAAGCTGCGGGAGGAGTTAGGAGTATTGAGGTGGCTTTAAATATGATAAAAGCTGGAGCAACGAGAATAGGAGCTACAAGAACAGAGAAAATAATTAAAGAATGGGTAGGGTTAAAAAAACAGAAGCAGGATGAGAAATTTATCCTGCCAGGAGAAAGATAATGATAAAAGATGTTTGGGAGAGTATAAGAAGAGAAAATCTTACTCTGGAGAAATTAGCTAAGACCATTGATCATTCACTGGTTGGTCCCCTTGTTACCGACGAGCAGGTAAGGGAGGGTTGCGAGATTGGCAAGCGTTATTTAACCAATAGTGTTTTTGTAAAGCCTTATCATGTTCCTCTGGCAGTAAAGTTACTCAGAGGAACAGGGGTTAAGGTGGGAACAGTGGTTGGTTTTCCGCATGGATGTAGTACTCCTCAAACAAAGGCTTTTGAGGCTCGTCAGGCTGTGGAGATGGGAGCAGAGGAGCTTGATGTTGTATCTAACTTTGCAGCGACTTTAGCTGGGGATTACGATTTATTAAGAGAAGATATAGGAGCGGTGGTTGAAGCGTCAAAGGGAGTAATCGTGAAGATAATCCTGGAGAACTGTTATCTTACCAGGGAGCAAAAGATAAAAGTTTGTCAGATAGCAGAGGAAATGGGAGCAGACTTTGTTAAAACGTCAACCGGCTTTGGCACGGGAGGAGCAAGCGTAGAGGATGTTCGGCTGATGCGAGAGACAGTTAGTCCAAAAGTTGGTGTCAAAGCTGCTGGTGGGATAAGGAGTTTAGAAAAAGCTTTGGAGATATTAGAGGCTGGAGCCAACAGAATTGGAGCTACAGCTACGATAAAGATCCTTGAGAGTTTTAAGGAGTATTCCGGGAAGTGAATCGAGAAGGGGGATTAAATGCAAAAATTAGAGAAGCTTTTTGAACCCATTTATATTGGGAAGTTAAAGCTAAAGAATAGAATTGTTATGGTCCCCACAGATACAAGTTCTGCTTCAGCCTATGGAGAGGTTACTGAAAGAATGCTTCTTTTCCATGAACAGGTAGCAAAGGGTGGGACAGGGTTTATAATTGTGGGAGCATCAACACCTGATTCGGCAACAGGTAAACCCACAGTTACAGCTACTGTAGTTGATGATGATAGTTTTATTCCCTCTCTTAACGAGCTTGCTGAAGTTATGAAAGAAAATGGAGCAAAATGTGCAGTCCAGATCCAGCACCCAGGAAGGCAAGCTGCCACTCCTCCCTTTGCCCAGGTAGCCCCAAGTGACATTGTAACTCAACAGCCAGGTTCTGCTGGTCATGAGAGGGTATATGGGGGGAGGAGAATGTATAAGATTGCTCGCGCTCTTACCATTGAAGAGATATACGATTTAATAGAGAAATTTTCTGAGGCTGCCTGGAGAGTACAGCAAGCCGGGTTTGACGCTGTTGAACTTCATGGTGCTCATGGATATTTAATTGCTCAGTTTATGTCTCCTGCCACAAATCAAAGAACTGACAGGTTTGGAGGAAGTCTTGTCAATAGAATGAGATTCCCTCTTGAAATTATTGCCCGGATTAAGGAGAAGTGTGGAGAGGATTTTCCTGTTTTAGTAAGATATTCAGCTGATGAGTTTGTCCCTGGAGGAAGAGGCATTGAGGAGTCTAAAAAAGTTGCCAGGATGTTTCAAGATGCAGGAGTTGCTGCTCTTGATATAAGTGCTGGTACGTTTGATTCTCCCTGGCCATGCATGGACCCTATTTATTATCCTGAAGGCTGGCGAGTTTACCTGGCTGAGGAGATTAAAAAAGTAGTTGATATTCCTGTGATTACTGCGGGAACGATAAGAGACCCAAGATTTGCTGAAAGAGTTCTTCGTGAAGGAAGAGCAGATCTTATTGGACTTAGCAGGCAGTTTCTTGCTGATCCTGAATGGGCTAAAAAAGCAAGAGAGGGGAGATTTGATGATATCAGGAAATGTATTTCCTGTCTGGTGGGATGCTGGCAGGAATCTCTTTTAGCCAAAACTCGCTGTCGATGTGCTATAAATCCTGTAATGGGGAATGAAAAGAAATTTCTCTATCTCAAGAAAGCCGAAAAATCCAGGGAGGTTATGATTATAGGTGGTGGCCCTGGCGGAATGGAAGCAGCCAGGGTCTGCGCTCTCCGTGGTCATAAAGTAACTCTCTTTGAAAAGGAGGATGAGCTGGGTGGGCAGTTGAGACTGTGCTGTATGGTGCCAGGAAAAGAAAAGATACGATGGATACTGGATTGGTTGAGAATCCAGATTGATAAGCTGGGAGTAGAGGTTCACCTTGAAGAAGAAATTGTGCCTGAAACTGTTAAAAGTTTAAATCCAGAGGTAGTCATAGTAGCTACTGGAGCTGGTGTTTTGAATCCTGATATTCCTGGAATTGTGGAGGAGAAAACCTTGCCTTTCACTGACGTTCTCCGATGTACAAGGAGAAGTTGCAAATGGTGGCCCAGGAAGCGTGAGGTAAGAGAAGTTGATGTGGGAGAGAAGGTGGTTGTATGGGGAGGAGGATTCGCAGCAGCTGATACAGCAGAACTTCTTGCCTCCCGGGGAAAGAAGGTAACAGTAATAACAGAATTTCCGGAGTTTCTTCCCGATATGGAGCCTATAACCAGGGAAACCCAGATTTTTCGCCTGACAGGCAGGGAAGTTCCCGGGTTAAAAAACAAGCCTTACAAGTATAAGGTTGAGATACTGACAGGTCTTAAGGTAACAAAAAGAGTAAAAGAGGGTGTAGTGGTTATGGATAAGAATTGGGAGGAGAGAATAATTCCAGCAGATAGTTTGATTATTGCCATAAGGAATACAGAGGAGATGGATGCGGAGGGAAGTTTAGCTCACTCCTTAAGAAATATAGTTCCTGAGATGTACCTTATCGGTGACTGTACAGAAATTACAACTCCTGGAGGGCATTTTAATATTAAAAATGCGATTTATCATGGTCATAGAGTTGGGCATCTTATTTAAAATTATGTGATTTTTATTTTTGAGGGAGGGTAACTTGCAGAGAAAAATTAAAGTGGGAGTGATTGGAGCCGGATTCATCGGACCAGCACACATAGAATCTTTGCGAAGACTTGGATTTGTAGAAGTAGTTGCTCTTGCTACCTCAAGAGAGGAGACAGCAAAAGCTAAGGCAAAAGCTCTATCTATCCCCAAGGCTTATGGGCACTACCAGGATCTGGTACAGGATGAAGAAGTAGAAGTGGTTCAGATTACCAGCCCTAATTATCTTCATTTCTCACAGATAAAGGCTGCCTTAGAGGCAGGGAAACATGTTGTTTGTGATAAACCACTTACAATAACCTCTCAAGAGTCAAGGACTTTAGTAGAGATAGCAGAGAAAAAAGGATTGGTAAATGCTGTTACTTTTAATCATCGTTTCTATCCTCTTGTCCAGCAGTCAAGGGCTTTAATTCAAAAAGGGGAACTGGGTTCACTTTACTTTATTCATGGAGGATTTCATCAGGACTGGTTACTCTATGATACGGATTATAACTGGAGGGTGGAGAAAGACAAGGGAGGAGCTGTTAGAGCAATAGGGGATATAGGGACTCATTGGTTTGATACTGTTCAATTTGTAACGGGATTGAAGGTGGAAGCAGTTTTTGCCGAGCTTGCTACCTTTATACCTTTTCGTAAAAAACCCAGGGAGCGGATAGAAACATTTGCTGGCAAGGAATTAAGACCTGTAGATTTTGAGAAAGTTACTGTTGATACAGAGGATTGTGGTATTGTTTTGCTGAAGTTTGCCGGAGTTTCCACCAGAGGAGTAATGACAGTTTCCCAGATAAGCGCAGGAAGAAAATGCAGGTTGTTTTATGAGGTATCTGGTGAAAGAGCCAGCATAAGCTGGGATTCTGAAAAAGCCAATCAGTTATGGATAGGTTATAGAGATAAACCCAATGAAATTCTTCTCAAAGATCCAGCACTTATGGACCTTTCAGCTAAGAGATTTGCCCGGTATCCAGGAGGACATCTGGAAGGTTTCCCTGATAGTCATACCCAGTGCAATAGGGTTATCTATGAGTATATTAGAGAGGAAAGGTATAAGAAGGGGATTCCTCCTGAATTTCCAACTTTTAAAACAGGTCACGAGGAACAACTTCTCTGTGAGGCTATACTGGAAAGCCATCAGAGAGGAGAATGGGTGAAAGTTGATTATTCAAGGTAAGGACAAAAACCAAAGAGAGGGGTGTTAAATATGGTAAGGATTAGTATGTTAGGCAGTGGATTTACTCCGAGCTTTTTTATGGCTGCTTTAAAGACCATTCCAGGACAGGAGGTTAAAGTAGTTTATTCCCCAACAGAGGCTCATGTGAGGAGGTTTGCTGAAAAATGGGGTATTCCTGAATGGACAACTGATATGGAGAAAGCTATTAGAAGGAATGATATTGATCTTGTGGTGGTGGGACTTCCTAATTTTGTACATAAGCAGGCAGCAATTATGGCAGCTGAAGCGGGGAAAAATGTAGTTTGCACAAAGCCGCTTGCCAGAAATGCTGAAGAGGCAAGGCATATGCTGGAAGCAGTTAAGAAAGCAGGAGTAATTCATGGATATCTTGAGACCGACGTTTTTTGTCCATCAGTAGTAAAAGCAGAAGAGGTGATAAGAAAAGGGGGAATTGGCGATGTGTTCTGGATTCGCTCAAGGGAAGCTCATTATGGACCTCATGGAGCCTGGTTCTGGGATCCAGAGCTTGCTGGCGGGGGATGTTTGATGGATATGGGTTGTCACTGTATAGAAAATGCGAGGTATTTCTTAGGTAAGAATGTAAAACCTGTAGAGGTTATGGCATGGGGTGACACTATTGTTCATCCAGTTGACTGCGAGGATAATGCTGTTTTACTTGTGAGGTTTGAGGGGAAGCAAATAGCTCAGGTAGAGGTAAGTTGGTCCTCACGGGGAGGGCTTGATCTGAGAAACGAGATATATGGCACTCAGGGTTCTATTTTCACCGATGTTACACGTAGTACCCCTATACAGGTGTTCTCTCTTGCAGGAAGTGGTTATGTAGTGGAGAAAGCAGAGGCTGATAAGGGATGGGTTTTTCCGGTTCCGAACGAGGCTGTATCTTATGGATTTGTTGATATGTTCCGTTACTTTGTAGACTGCATTGAGAGTGGTAAAACTCCTCGCGAGACTTTTGAGGATGGGTACATTGTTAATTTAATTATTGATGCCGGATACAGGTCTATGAAATCTGGCAGGTGGGAGAAAGTCGGGGTGTAAAAAAACTTAAAAAAAAGAGAGGAGGTGAGTTAATGGAAGAAAAAAACAGGTGTCCTAAAGGGGGAGAACATGAAACGGTGCTGGTTAAGGAGGAACAACTTCCTACTGGAGGAGTGAAGAGAATTTTAAGGTGTAAAAAGTGCGGGAAGTTTTTGGAAGAAGAGGTGTGAAGATTTAAAAGGAGGAAAAATTATGGGGAAAAAATGGTTGAGTTTATTGTTAATAGGGGTCTTTGTAGGAGCAAGCCTGGTTGGGTATACTGCTATTAGCTCAGCCAAAACCATAAGGATACTGGCTCTGGCCTGGCCTCAGGCTAAGGTGGAACAGGAACTGGCTGATAAATACTTTACTCCAAAAACAGGAATAAAGGTTATCATTGAGGCTCAGCCATATACCTATAATGAACAAAAAGCAAGGCAGGAAGTTGCAGCAGGCAGTTCTTACTATGACATATATCATTATGATAGTCAATGGATTGGTAACTATGTTGTTTCCGGAGCCCTGGAGAGGCTGGATACAAAAGATTATCTGCTTTCTCCTGATTCAAAAATTAATTTTGACAAGGATTTCTTTCCAGAACTTACCTACAGGTCCTGTAAATATCCCACTATTGGTCCAGAGCTTGACAAAGGTAATTTCAAAGCCTTTAAGGACACTCCAATATATGGGTTACCCTGGAGTCAAAACTGCGAGGTTCTCTTTTACAACAAAACTCTTTTTAAGAATGCTGGTCTTGACCCTGAAAGTCCACCTGAGACCTGGGAGCAGTTTAGAGAGTACGCTATTAAGCTAACTAATCCTCCTAAGCACTATGGTGTTGGATTCAGTGCTTCTCCTGCTGCAGATTACATCAGCATGGACTTTTTCCCTATCATGTGGTCATGGGGTGGAGCCTTATGGGATCCTTACACCTGGACTGCTGAAGGATATGTTAACAGTCCGGAAAGCATTGCAGCTCTTCAATTTTTCAGTAATCTTTATCTGAAAGACAAAGTCTGTCCTCCTGATACTCCCAACTGGGATATGGATCCAAAATTAAGCGCCCTTCTAACCGGACTTGTAGCGATGGCTCCTGAATGGGTTCCTCTGCTGGGAGCTATAATGGATGATCCCAAATCTTCTCAGTATGTAGGGCAAATAGGAATGGCTCTAATGCCGGGTAAGAAAGACCCTGCTACAGGTAAGATAAGAAGATTCCACATGTATGGTTGTCAGGGAACAGGTATAAATGCTCGTTCGAAACATAAAAAAGAGGCCTGGGAATATCTGCAATGGCTTCTTTCTTATGATACTCAAAAGGCTTTAACTGATAATCCAGCAGCAGCTTTTGTTTCTGGTCGTCGAGATTTGAGGTACTATGCTGCCGGTCTAAACCGCTGGAACAAAGCTTTTATCGATGCTATTCCCACCATAAGAGATTTCTGGAATATACCACCCTATGCAGAACTTCTGTTCATCCAGAACAGAGAAGAGAACCTGGCTTTTATAGGTGCCAAGACTCCTGCTGAGGCTATGAACTATGCTGCTAAACTGGAGCAGGCAATTTACGATTCTTCCCCCTATAAACCGAAGAGGTAAAGATGGTTACGCCTCGCCTCTCCTCTTTAAAGAGGAGAGGCGAGGATTATATCCTGAGGAGATAAATGATGAAGGCAGACAGGAGAGAGAGAGGTATTCGGCTAATACTTTATCTTCCAACTTTAATTTTTCTAATTTTAATGAGCATTTTCCCTCTTATCTTCAGTATTTATATAAGCTTTTTTAATTATACCTTAGGGCAACATATGGATTTCATAGGTTTTGGAAATTATGGTTCAGTCTTAACTGATTCCAGTTTCTGGTCAGCTTTAAGGATTACTTTAGAAATAGCAGTTCTGGCTATTCCAATAGAGGTCTTTATTGGTATTCTCATAGCTTTTCTTTTCAATACGCGAGGGAAAGGGGTGGAGGTATGCAGGATGATTATACTTATCCCGATGATGCTTCCTCCGCTTGTAATTGGATTTTTCTGGAAGTATATGTTTGATGCTACATTTGGGATTATTAATTATTTTCTGGGGCTTTTATCAGGTAATCCTCAGATAATTTCCTGGTTTACAGATGTTCGTTTGGCTCTTATAGCTATAGTTCTGGTTGATATCTGGGAATGGACTCCCTTTGTGGCTTTGCTTGCAATGGCAGGTCTACAGGCTATTCCTCCCAATGTTAGAGAGACAGTGAGGCTGGAAAAGGCCTCCTGGTGGCTTCGTTTTCGGACCCTTTACCTTCCTTACTTAAGGTTTCCTCTTCTTGTTGCCATACTTATAAGAAGTATTGACACTTTAAAAATATTTGATGTGGTTTACATTTTAACAGGAGGAGGACCAGGTGAGGAAACAGTTACCTTAACGATGTTTGCCTACAGAGTAGGTTTTAATTACTTTTACACTGGTAAGGCAGCCGCACTTTCCTGGATTATAGCTCTCATTTCTGTTGGATTGATTACTATCCTCATAAGAGTTTTGTCTCGAAAATCCACTGCTTAAAGGGGGTATTATGAAAGTTACGACAAAAAGGTCATTAATTTTTGGAATTAGAATGGCTGGTATTATCCTGGTTACTGTTGTTTTTGCATTCCCTTTATATTGGCTGTTTGCAACGTCTCTTAAAACCCGGGTACAGGTTTTTGCTCTCCCTCCAAAGCTTGTTTTTTCTCCAACTTTTGCAAACTATCTTCAGGTAATCAATTCCTGGTTTATGGGTAATCTCTTTAATAGTTTTCTCATTGCTGCGTTAAGTACAATCTTCTCTATAGCCATAGGTTCTCTTGCTGCTTATGGGTTTTCTCGCTATCCCATAAAGGGGAGTGACAATATTCTTTTCTGGATTTTAAGCTTGAGGATGCTTCCTCCCATAGCTATAGTGCTTCCTTTGTATGTACTTTTTAGAGCATTGCATCTTTTAGATACCCATTTAGCCTTGATTTTAATTTATTCTATTTTTAATATCTCCTTTACCGTATGGTTAATGAAGGGATTTTTTGATGAGGTGCCAAAAGATGTTGAAGAATCCGCAATGCTTGATGGTTATAGACCTTTGCAGGTTTTCTACAAGGTAGTTCTTCCTCTCGTAAGGCCGGGATTAGTGGCTACAGCTATCTTCTGTTTGATTCAGACTTTAATAGAATTTTTAGTTGCACTTATTCTTACTAACAGAGTGGCTGTTACTGCTACTGTGGGTATGGCTAAATTCCAGGTTTTAGGTGTGGAGTGGGGGCAAATTACAGCTGCGGCAGCGATATTCATCCTCCCCATTATAATTTTTACCATCTTTGTGCGCAATCAACTTATTAGAGGAATGGCTCTGGGAGGGGTAAGATAGTTTTAATTGGGAGATTTTTAAAGGAGGTTAAGGTTGGCTGAGGTTAAATTAAAAAATTTAACGGTAAAATATGGAGAAGTTGTAGCTGTAAATAATGTAAGCCTTACTTTTGAGGATAAGAAATTTACCGTGATGCTTGGTCCATCCGGCTGTGGTAAAACCTCAACTTTACGCAGTATAGCAGGTCTTACCAGACCAGCTTCTGGAGAGATTTATATTGGCGAAAGATTGGTTAACGATCTTTATCCCTCCGAGCGAAACGTTGCTATGGTGTTTCAAAGTTATGCTCTTTATCCTCATATGAACGTATTTGATAATCTCGCTTTCTGCCTCAAGCCACTGAAACTTACCAGGAGTGAAATAAAGGAGAAGGTAAACCAGATATCCCAGACGCTTCATTTGGAGGAATTTTTAAATAGATATCCTGCAGAGCTCAGCTCCGGGCAACAACAACGAGTTGCTATTGGAAGAGCTTTAATAAGAAGACCTGCCGTTCTTCTTCTTGATGAGCCTTTATCTCAACTTGATGCTGTGTTGAGAGAGGAAATGAAGGTATATATTAAGAAATTACAGGAGGAGCTTGCTATAACTACCATTCATGTTACCCATGATCAAACTGAAGCCCAGGCAATGGGAGATAGAATTGTGGTGATGGATTTAGGTGTAATTCAGCAAATAGGTACACCTCAAGAGGTATATAATAATCCTGTTAATTTATTTGTAGCTGGCTTTATCGGGAATCCTTCCATGAATTTAATATCGGGAGAGCTATCCAGAGAGGAGGGAAAGTTTTTTTTAGTCAGTAAAGAGGTAAAAATTCCGATTCCTCCAAAGTTAGGCAAGAAACTTGAGAAGGGGAATATAACAGGAGAGATAGTTTTAGGGATTCGTCCCGAGCATATTTTCCTTTTTCCTGAAGCCATCCAGGATTCAGTAGAGGCAGAGATAATAGAAGTATTACCTCAAAACAATGAGTTCATAATTGACCTTAGTTGTGATTCTTTCTCTTTTAAAGTACGTAAAGATAAGGAAGTTCTTGGATTTCATCCCCAGGTTGGTCAAAAAAGCTGGTTTACCTTAAATGAAGAGAAAACTTATTTCTTTGATAAAGAAACTACCAGAAGAATTGAATTACCTTAGGGAGAACTAAAAAATGGCAAAAGTTGTGTTGAAGGATATTTCCTTTAAATTTGAAAATAAACTATGTGTGGATAAGGTTAACCTGGAAGTGGAGGACAAGAGATGCACTGTTCTTCTTGGTCCTTCAGGATGCGGGAAGACTCTTATTTTACGAATGATTGCCGGATTGACAAATCCTACACAGGGTGAAATTTATATAGATGAAAGAATGGTTAATGACCTTGATCCTGCAGATAGAGGGATTGCAATGATGTTTCAGGATTACGCTCTTTTCCCGCATTTAACAGTTTTTGATAATATCGCTTTCCCCTTAAAAGCAATTAAGATGCCAAAGGAAGAGATAAAAAAGAGAGTGGATGAGGTAGCTAACTTTCTTCATATTGAGGAATTTCTCTATCGTTATCCTACTGCCCTGAGTGGAGGACAACAGCAAAGGGTGGCTTTAGGTAGAACTTTAGTTAAACGTCCTTTGGTATTTCTTCTTGATGAACCGCTGGCAAATCTTGATGCTAAACTAAGAGTGGAGATGCGTGGTCATTTAAAGAGAATCCAGCAGATGCTTGATATCACTCTCCTTTATGTCACCAATGACCAGATAGATGCTCAGTCAATAGCGGATAAAATAGCTATTATGAGAGAGGGGAAGATCGAACAAATAGGTAGCCCTGAGGAGATTTATAAGTATCCTGTTAATACCTTTGTAGCTCGATTTTTAGGTTCCCCTCCTATAAATTTTGCTGAAGGCAGGGTTAAGAGAAAAGAAGAAAGGCTATATCTGGATACAGGTGATTTCTTAATACCTGTTTCTGAAACGACTTTAGGGAAAATATTAGATGAAATTACTCAGAAAGAGGTGATAATGGGGGTAAGACCGGAGTGTATTAAATTAGCTGAGAAAAAAGAAGATATGAGTTTTCCAGCTGAGGTTTATTTTTCTCAAATTCAAAGCAGTGATGTTTTTATTGATTTAAAGATAGGAAAGTTGGTTTGGAGAATGAAGGAACAGCTGGATCAAATCTCCTCTCTTCCAGGTGAAGGTGAGAAGGTGTGGTTAAAACTTGTTCAGGGAAAATTACTCTTTTTTAATAAATCTACAGGCAAAAGAATAACAGGTTGAC
>JAGGZA010000034.1 GCA_021162265.1 Candidatus Aerophobota bacterium
GAGAAACAGGCGCATTAACAACTGCAAACTGTGATGAGGTTGTCTCTGAAAACTTCACGCTGAAATGGTGTTGCAATGAAAACTGCTTTACAACGCCTATGAACAAACCAAATCCAGATATTTTCTTGAAGCGTTGAAGCCAAATAACTTAAAATTTTTCCATTTAGTTAAGAGTATGCCATTAGGCTTAGATGTTTTTATTTGGATTTCAAGGAATCTTTCATTACATTTTGTTCTTTTAAATATTTTTGTACTGCTTGTCCTAATCTATATAAACAGAAGCTCTTTATATTCGCTTTTTGCGAGATTGACTAAAAGGGATTTTCTGGCTCTTGTTGCAATATTTGTTTTAGCTTTGTCGTTGCGCCTAATTGGTGACAGTTGTGTCACCGCTAGCGCAAAGCTCTGGGAACATGTTGACACAGCAGAATATTTTCTCCGAGGAGAGCCCCTTGATATAGAGGATGTAGGATATCCCAAGGGCTACGCAACTCTGCTTTTTGTATTTTTCACTTTATTTGGAAGAAGGTTTGTTACTATATTCTGGCTCAATGTGGTTGCATCCTCGCTAACCGCGATTTCAGTCTTTCTCATAGCCTTTTTGCTCTGCAGGCACAAGGCAACTTCCTACTTTGCCTCTTTTATTTATGCTGTTTTTCCCTATCTATATATTATTCCCAATTTTCCTCTGAGATGATTTGCTCGGTTTTTTTTCTTTCGTTAGCAGCTATTTTCACTTTGGTTGCGCTAGAATTCAAAACTTCAAACTCTTTATGCCTCGCTTTTACATCCTTAGTTCTTGCAGTATCATTCAGGCTTGAGAATGTGGTTTTAGTGGTTGCATTCCTAATAGCCTGCTTACTCTTTTTTAAAAAGAAAGAGTTGCCTAAATTTGCCGCTCCCCTCGCTATTGCTCTGTTGCTTTCTTTGGCTTTGATAGGCTTTTTCTTACAAGCCCCGCATAGCTTCGGCTTCGTCGAATCCCGAGCTAACGATCCTCTATGCCAATCAACAGAATGCTCTGTTAGAAAATTTTTTCCAGATGCAAGGCCAAGCCTTTTTACCTTAGATTTTTTCACTTTGAATCTTTCCACTTTGCTTAGGGCTTTTATTGATGAAAGGTTTTTTCCTCTGTTGATTTTATTCTTTCTGCCTTTTTCTTTGGGTTATTGCTGGAGAGACAACAAGAAAGTAATTCTTTTGCTTCTTTGGGTTTTGGGCTTTTTTATAGGTTTTTCACTTTACTGGGCAACATGGAATGTTGGTTATACCCTTTATATGCTTCAATTGACTGTTCCTCTTTCTGTGCTTGCCGCCTTTGGCATTTTTTTCTCTATGATACTTTTTATCACCTATTGCATATTTCCAATGCAAGAACCAAAGTTTTGCTTTGTGTTTTTTTAATAGCCCTACTCCTTTTCCCTTTCGCTGTGCGGATGTTTGCAGATAGCGACGTATATTTTAAAAAAGAGAGATGTTTTTTTGATGAATTAGAAGAATCGAAACAGTTTATTGGAAATTCGTGTATAGCGGTAGATGCTGTTGATTTGGATTTGCGAACTCCTTCTACTAGGGTTTTTAAATATTTCTTTTATGATGCACAAGTAGTATCAGAGCCTGTATGCGAGCAGTACACATACTTCTATTTGAAGGATGTGTTCTTCAGGCCAATTCATTACAATCCTTTGCTCAATTTCTTCAGGGAAAACTGTGTTTTAAAAAAAGTGAAGAGTTTCCATTATTTTGATCTCTTTGAAGTCAAGTGTGTGAATTAGACCCATCGCGCATATTTCCCCCCTTTATCCTTTCCACTATTTTATCCCATAAAGTACCTTCTCTTGCAAACCAAAATTTTAAATTCTGTATCAACGTATGTCTCACTCCGACTTTTTTTACCCTTTGGAACACATACCCTGGTCTAAGATAAAATTCCACATACGCTTTTTTCATATATTCTCTCAGTTCTGTCTGTGGAATCTCACAAAAAGATAATTGTCCAAAATTGTAATTTTCCCAGTTTCCTCTGTGTTTAAAGTTGTCAAATATAGGTGAACCAGGCCGTGGTTCAAAAATATTGAATGACGCAAAATCCGGGTTTAACTCTTTGGCCAGTTTGATGGTCTTTAGTATGCTTTTCCTAGTTTCTCCTGGATAACCCAATATAAAGAAAGCAACAGTTTCTAGGCCTATATCATTAGCAATTTTAAATACCTTTTTTATATTTTCCAGCTTATATCCCTTGCCCATCAGATCTAACATTCTCTGAGATCCGGATTCTACCCCAAATTCTATTTGGTAACATCCCGATTCATACATTTTTTCTAAAAGTTCTTTATCAACAGTATCTATGCGAGAGAGGCAGCGCCAGTTTATATTCAACTCTTTTATGCCTTCGCATATTTTTATAACTCGCTTTCTATTGACTGTAAACGTATCATCGAAAAATGTTATATCATCATGACCGAGTTCTGCAATCTCACGCACTTCTCTTATTACATTTTCAGCGCTTCTTTCCCTGTATTCTTTAGAGTAGGCTTTTGATGCACAGAATTTACAGTTAAATGGACAGCCCCTGCTTGAAATCACGAAGTCCAGTTTTTTCCCTTTAATTAAAATATCATAGTATTTTTCATAATCTAAAAGATCTCTTGCTGCAAAAGGCAAGGAATCTAAATTTTTTATTGGTACGGAATCCTCATTTACCCTTACTCTTGCACCTTTTTTCCATGTGAGCCCTGGAACTTGCCCGAAATTCTCATCTGCCTCTAAAAGTTTTCTCACTGGGAACTCTGCTTCCCCTCGAATTATGAAATCAACACACTCATTTTTTATTAGTTCCTTATGGAAATAGCTTGCATGTGTTCCTATGAGCGCGGTCTTCACCTCCCTGTTACTCTCTTTTATTGCCTTACATAGTGCAATATCTCTTTTTATTGTGGGAGTGCTCGTGCTTATTATTGCGATATCTGCTTTTATAGCCCTGGCAGCAGTTTCCTTTAGAGAAAGCCCCTCAGCTTGCGCATCTATGATTGTACAATTTGCGTTGGTAGTTTCGCGCACATAGGCTGCTATATAGGCCAGACCTATGGGAGGCCTAAGGTAAGGTGCTTTAGATGGTATTCCATTGCACCTTGGTGTTAGAGGATCCATCTGCAGGGCTCTTTCATTGAATTTGGGTGGCTGGATAAAAACAACATTCACAAATATCACACCTATTTTTGTATGTTATTTGAGGAGGAAGGCCTTTTTATTTTATATGCTGTGATTGATACCCGCTGAGATCTTAGATTAAACAAAAATTCTTTCTGCAAACCATCTAAAAACTTATTCCTCTGAATAGGTCCTCTATTATATAGGTCATCTTCAAAGAAAATGACGCAATCGCTATGCTCAATCTCTTCTCTAACCAAGTCTTCTATATAGTTTACAAGCCATAAATTTATTGTCCTGCGATTATTGTTGGGTATTGCGTCACTTATTGGTATTAAATAGCGCGAGGTTATTATTGTACAATTATTGGGTGTTTGCATGGTTGCTTTAAAATATGTGGCTTCTGTTTCTGGAAAGCCTGTACGGTTATCTTTGAAAAGTGCTGGCTTTAATGTTAGCCCACTTGACATCAACAGAATGATAAATAAAATGGCAAAAAAAGCCTCTCTGGCTTTGACAAATCGTTTCAATATTTCGCTTAGCGGCAAAGATGCTAAAATAGAAACAGGCAATATATACATGTAAGAGAATCTTATGCGGTCAAATCCATGTATTCTTAATGATGTAAAATAACTGGAGTATAAAATGAAGTACGTTAAGAATATAAGCCAAATGAACGCGACCTTTCTACTTTCTTTTTTTCTAAATAAAAATGCTGTGCTAGTGAAAAATAGCAAAGATATCAATGGATTGTAAAGCATTTTTAACCCGTACTCGTGGAGTAACGGATTATTTGTATTAAAGAAATCCATAAGCATTACTGGTGCCATGCCTAAAAATGCCTTCACCATAAATATTTGCTGTTCTCCGAGATATTAGAAAATATAACCCAATATTGCACAGGAGCTTGCGTAATTAAAAAAACAACTAAAGCGGGCGTTATTTGATTAAAAAATATTTTGGCTTTTTTGAACGGCTTCTTTCTTCTGAATTCTTTATTTTTAAAGTAGTCAAAAAGAAAAAGGCCTACAACCATGGGGAGAAGCAACACTATGTTCTCTTGCCTTACGTAGATGGAATAAGAAAAAGCAGCTCCTACCAATGCCCAAAGTTCTTTTCTCCTGTTCTCAAGTGCAATTAAATAGAATAAAAGCGTGAGTGAAACAAAAAACATGCTTACTGGCCTTGCTTGCCCGCTTCCTGCAAAAAGTAAATCGTGAGGAAATGTAGTCAATATAATTGCTGATATAAACGCTGCATTCTCGCCAAACATCTTTTTGGTAATATAGAAGACTATTAGTATCGTCAGGCTTCCAAGAATGCCTGTAATAATACAGGCATGCAGACTATTTATTCCAAAGAGAAGGTACACAACACTTATAAGAAAGGGATATCCCGGCGGAGCAAGCACCTGTTCATAAAGTCTGCACTCTCTTAAATTACCAACAGCACAGTCTTTCACATAGAGTCCTTTTTCCACAATAAATTTTGCACTTTCCGCATACACCCAACCATCTGTATGTTGCCCCAATGAATAATTTGAATTACGTAAAGCAAATCCAGCTAGGAAGATCATTAATAACATAGCTGCACTTTTTTTGTTGAGTTTAAGTTCTTTCAGCAATACCTTTCTATTCCAAAGAATTAGAATCAGCAATACTAAAAAGGTAGTCCCTGCAACAAATAGCGTATTATGTAGAAAAAAAGTATCTAAAAGCCAGTCATACTTATAAGATGCATAGGGTATCCAATCCAATTCAGACAAAAATTTCACCGTGCTATTTTTAGTATTTTTTGTAGGATATATTTTTAACCAATATTTTTGTAAAATTGTTGGGATCCCTAATGAATACTCCCGATGCTGTGATAGTAAGCCAGATTCCAATTGCTATTGCATTGTTTATTTTAGCATATGAGCTAAGGCTTCTACGAAAAACGCTGCAAAAAATTGCAGAGGGCCCAAAATGATACAAAGCACAGCACATGCGCTCATCCTCACCCACTTATTTCAGATAGTAATAGGGCTTTATATGGCATATGAGTTATTCCTTATTTTTAAGTTCTTAGCAGATCCAAGTAAAGCTTATGTAATAAAAAGGCGCCTGAAGCATACCAGTAAACGATAAAGCCATTTTCTGTATAGTTAGGGCGATACAACGCAATTAAAAAAATTATTCCTTATTTTGTTCTTTTGTGATAAACTATTACACCTGCATCCCTGGCTATTCCTGTAACAACGCATGCATATTCTGCACAAGGCCAAATGATCCAAA
Organism: Candidatus Aerophobota bacterium; assembly: GCA_021162265.1. GTDB lineage: Bacteria > Aerophobota > Aerophobia > Aerophobales > B3-G15 > CBFDTW01. The sequence continues at coordinate 5,424 of JAGGZA010000034.1, forward strand.
CATACCAAACGTCTGGGGCTTTATACCGGATAAAACCACAGAACAACTCTTTAAAGAGCTCACCAAGGCAAGAAAAAGTTTTAATGGTGTAATCCTTACTGGCGGTGAGCCAGCTATTCGCAAGGATTTTTTTGAAATACTGCAAAAATGTGTTGACCTTGGGTTTGAAAAGATTTCAATCCAAACAAACGCAAAGAGGTTTGCAGATAAAAATTTTGCAGAAAGGACAGTTTCAATCCTTGGCGATAGAGCCGATTTTTTTGTTTCTTTTCATTCCCATAGAAGAGAGCTCTTTAACAAGCTTAGCGGAACAAAGGCTTATGATGAAGCTCTTACAGGACTTAAAAACCTCCTCTCTTTAAGTAAGCAAGTTCGAACCAATACGGTAGTAATGAAACCAAATTACAGAGAGCTTCCAGAAATTGCTAGCTTCTTATGTGGTTTAGGTGTGAAGGCACTTGAGTTTATGTCTGTACACCCAAATGGCATGGCTTGGGTAAACAATATGCAGATAGTGCCTAAAATTGAAGATACTGTCCCTTTTGTTAGGAAAGCAGTTGATGTAGCCGAATCCGATGGGGCAAAAGCAACCATAACCTGCTTTCCTCTATGCGCTTTGGGTGACTATAGAAACAGAGCTCCCGAGCTCTTTTTGCCAGAGTTTATGATTGTGAAAAATCCAAAGGCCAGAACGAAAGGGAAAGAATGTGAGAAATGCAAATATTACCGCAACTGTTGGGGTTTATGGACAAATTATTTGAAGATATTCGATTTTAAGTTTACGCCATTTTTATAGATCGAATAAAACCTCACTTCCCTTCACTATCTCAAAAATCATCGCATTAGTTACATTGTATTGCTTTGCTTCTTTTATTAATGTCTTTTTAGCTTTTTCTTTTGCTTCTTCTAATGACCGAGCTCTAATATAGCCCAATACTTCATAATGTTCACAGCTTCTGTAGATAACTACGTAATCTTTTACACCTTTCTTTTTTCGCATGGTTATACCTCGATAAATTGCTTATTTAAGCGCACTTCTTTTTTTACCTTTGTTTTGAATGTTTTTGTCGGTAATTTACTAAATAATCGCCAACATTGTGGGTCTGGTGCAAAAGGAGTGCCAAAATAACCAAAAGTTATGCACTTTGCTCCGCCTCGGCATTCTATAAAATATGGGCAGCTTTGACATTCTTCATTAATATTATTTAAATTCCTTATTTCGTTTAATTTTTCTGATTTATAATAGATTTCCTTTAATCCGTCTTTCAGAGCATTTCCAACCTTTATTGGTAAACGCCTGCACGGATAGACATCCCCGTTTGGAAGCACGGTTAAGGAGAGGTAGCCAGCAGTACAGCATGCAGGTATATAATGCTCATTTTGAGCCAATATGCCGTCTTCACAGCCAAGAATGATTGTTAGCTTAGATTTAGTCTCTTTAAGCCGCAATTTTTCTTTGTATATATATTCATAAATCTGTTTTGTTTCCGTCGGGCTCAACATAAATTTTTCCATCGCTTTTCCTCTTCCTATTGGCACAAACCTTCTTATCCCTAAGGAGTTGACCCCTATTTTTTCACAAAAAGATATCATTTTTGGCACTTCTTGGAGATTTACTTTGGTTACGGTCATTGAAATACCAACCTTTATTCCATTTCTTAGCAGAAGTTTTATTCCGTTTACCGCCCTCGCGAAGCTTAGAGACCCTCTAATCTGATCGTTTATTTTCTCAGTTCCTTCCAAACTTACTTGCACATAATCCACACGCAGAGTCCTAATCTTTCTAGCAGCCTTTTCATCTATTAAGGTACCGTTGGTCAGAATCCCATATCGTGTCTTATCTCTATATTCGCGAAATTTTTGGAGAAGGTCAAATAAGTCTTCTCTCAATAGAGGCTCTCCTCCTGTGATGGAAACCCTTGTACTATTCAGCGGAAGATTCCATTCTTCAACCAACTCAATATATTGCTTGAATACCCAAAAGAGCTGCCCTAACGTAAGCTCGTTATTTAGGAAATTTGGTTCAAAGTAGCAGTGTCTGCATTTTAGATTGCATCTTTCCGTGATGTGCCATTGAAGATGAAAAGATTTTGGTCTAAAAGAAAATTTAAAGCCCATTGTACATTTCAGCCGTTAAATTCTTAAAAACCTTTAGTTGTTGCTGAGTTTTTTAGACGTACTTTTACTGCTACTACCGCAGATATCATACAATCCAGCAAAGAACACTATTGGAAGAGACATTGCGGTAGGCAATTAAATTTTCATACCAGATAACTTACCGGTAACAGATTACATAAACTTTTAAGCATTTAGTAATTTATCATCAATAGAGAGTATGTTAAGGCAGATAATTGCACAGGTAAAAGGATTTAAAAAAAAGTATATAATAGTCCCCTTTACAATTATCTTCGTGCTAGTTGTAGTTTTGCTATTTTTATATCTGTCAAACACGCCAACCGAAGATTACGTTGAAGAATATAGAGAATACTATGACTTAAGTGCAAGGCCCCTCGAATCTTACAATGTGCTTTCTGTAATAGAAAAAACACCTGAGAGAAAAAAGGTTGTTTTGGAAATAGAAGAAAAGATTACAAAAAAACAGTGCCCTTCTTGGGATGTTTGTGACCCACACAGAATTCTTGAACATATACTAGTGCAGAAATGGGCAAATCCAAATTATGATGTCTCGCAAGAAGGAGCACTAAAAGAACGAATAATTAACTTATATAATGATTTCAAGCGCGAGATGAGCGATCCGAATAAAGTGCTTGTTGGCAAGGATAGACATTTTCTGTATATGGCTAAATATGCAAACATTCTTGATTCAAAGGAAAAGAATTTTTGGCTAAAAAAGAGCATTGATAGTTTATACATTACTAAAGATGCGGAGATCTTACATGTTAGTGTTTTTAGGTTTGCTCTAGATATATGTAATATTGATGATTTGGAAAATAAAGCTAAAGCACTTGGCGTGGGAAAATCTAAGATAGATAAAGTAAAGAAAATAATTTGCGGTAACGTTGAAAAATTCTTTCCTTCCGGACCATTTTTAGACGATAAAACTAAATTGAAAATGGTGTGGTTATATATTGCACGCAAACGATTTTGCAAAATCCCGCTGTCACCTAGCGATAATGAACTTATTCAGAGTGTTGTCCATAAAAACTATTTGAGAAAAATATATGTAGGCGAGGTAGAAGATACTGATTATACGGGCGAGGTAGAGAAATATTACCTTGTAAACAGTGACAAAGTTTTCAGCTGCCAAAAATGATGTTTTTGCTAATTAGAATATTTGGTATAATAGCCCCTGCACTTGAAGATAAAGGAAGTTACCAAATTCTTTTCCCCTTCTTTATATGGGAATTCCAACGTGATAAACTGGCCAGGAATAAGTTCAACACAATTTTTCTTCAGCGAATTCAGGTCAACCTCGCCATATTCTGAATGTATGAGCTTTGTGGGTCTAATCTTTTCAATCTTAATGTTTTTATCGCTTTTAAGAGGCTGATACTCGCAAATTCCAATAAAACTAAGGTTATGGGGGTGCGTCCATTCTAGCTCTAACTCTAAGTCATTTTGCCCCCTTTTAATATACTTGGAAATATCGATCCAATTTAAACAGACTCTCTCCCTCGGATGTACAATTCCAATCCTTTTTGTTCTGCCTTCCCTTGTCTTTATTAGCATATTTATATTTATTGACCATTTTATTACTGCGCTTACTTTACTGGCGAGTGAAGCAAATGTCGCTCCAGCTGCTATCGCTTTCAGTAACTTCTTTAACTTATCCGAGCTAGCTGAATTCTTCTCTATAGCTTCACCTACGCTGTCTATTCTCGCACGGTTTGCTCTAAGGGAACTTCGCATAACTAAACAGCAGTTTTTTATTTTTGGTAAATTGTTGAATTTTACTTCAAGTACGTCACCTTTTTTTCCTTTGAACACATTCGCATCTTCTATTTCAGATAATGTTTTTGTCCAGTCTTTTCCATCCGCTGCTTTTACAGATGCTGGTACATATAACTTCTTATAAAAAACTAACCTGTTATCAATAACCCCAATATTAAACTCTTTAGGGTGTTGCACTCTAATAAGCTCAAAATTATTGAATCGTGAGTGTTCATTTTCAAACTCATATATCTGAATTAAATACTTCGCATCTTTTGGTTTAGGAAGTACTTCGAGTTTATATAAATCTTCGACAATAGTTCCTTTTTTCAAGGGGTTTTCAGATTGTGGCAATATATTGTTCTCTAATACATATTTTTCTCCATCCCAAATTGCGACGAATGGGCAACCAGTATCGCAGCTATAGTGGCTTGCATGAGATCCATGAGACCCATGCGAAGAATGCGAAGAATGAGATCCATGAGACCCATGCGAAGAA